>NZ_JAKSYK010000032.1:0-599 GCF_022829425.1 Methylobacterium sp. J-072
CCGGCTCGAAAAGCAGGGAGAAGAATGTCAGCGCGTCAGAGGGTTTCGTAGAAAGAACGAACTGATGTGCGCTGGCGCACATTTCGCTCGCAGCGATTCATCGCCCGAGCCGTAGGGCGCGAGACTTAAGGCTGCGATTTGCCGAGCTGCTTCACCAGGGCCTCGAGGCGCTGGTCGATCGGCTCCGCCAGCGTGTCGGCGTAGACCGCCCGCAGGTTCTGGCCGAGATGCCGCCGGACGCTCGGGCTGAGGGAGGCCGCGGTCGATGAGGCGGTCTCTTCGGACGGACGCTCCGGATACGACTTCGGGCATGAACCGAACGCGCCGAGATCGCGGGCCAGACGTCGGCCGCGATGGATGTCGTCGGTGATCAGCAGAAGCTCGCCCATCGCCTATCCATCGTCTGTCGTCAGAGGATCACGCGTTCATTGAAGGTCAGTGGGCCGAACGGCATCCGAAACGCCACGCCGACGCCCTCGGGGGTATGGCGCATGACCGTCGCGTAGCGCTTGCCCACCGTCACCGTCGCACCGACCTGAGGCCTTCTGTCGAGGACTAGCGCGGCGCCTGTCATGGACAAGTCGGTGACGAAGGCTTCG
>NZ_JAKSYK010000033.1:0-343 GCF_022829425.1 Methylobacterium sp. J-072
TGGTCGAACGGGGCGAGGCCGGCCAGGCTGGCGGCCTGCTCGCGCGACAGGCGCCCGAGTTCGGGCATCTGCACGACCAGGCGCAGGGCGGTCTTCTCGCCGAGCCCCGGGATCGACAGCAGCAGGTCGAGCCGCTCGGCAAGGTCGGGCTGGGCGCGCAGCTCCGCGGCCAGGCGGGCGAGTTCGCGCGCGGCGCGGTCGCCGAAAACCCGGGATCAAACATCTAACTCGCCGCCGACCCGCCTGCCGCCAGCACCACCGCCCGCGTCCCCACCGGAACGCGGCGGTACAGGTCGATGATGTCCTGGTTCAGGAAGCGCACGCAGCCCGACGAGACCATGGT
>NZ_JAKSYK010000035.1:0-323 GCF_022829425.1 Methylobacterium sp. J-072
CGGCCAAGTACGCGCGGGATCCGATCCCCGCGGCGACCCGCGGCACCGACCGGGCATACCCCCCGGCCGCTGCCGTCTTTCTCGTCGCGATGTCTTGTCAGCGCCCCGATCCCGCGACTCCAATGCCAGCGGTCACTGCCCATGGCGCCCAAGCCGCACGGCCAAGCCGCATCGCAGCCGAGACGCCCCCGGAACCCGCATTCACCGCCGTGGTCTCTCACCCGACGTCCGCCTCGTAGTGGGCGGGTCCGCAGGTTGCTTAGGGTCAGCCCAGACCCGGGTCGCCGCGGGAGCATTTTTCCGCCCCCGCCGGGCAAACTGCC
>NZ_JAKSYK010000045.1:0-8100 GCF_022829425.1 Methylobacterium sp. J-072
CTGCGCCAAACTCCGTGTCTCGTTCTTCCGCTACCTCGGCGACCGCCTCGGAATTCCAGACGGTGACGCGATCCCGCCCCTCCCAGACCTCGTCAGAAACGCCGCAACGGTCTGAACGCCCGGATATCTGCCCCGGTTACGTGAAAACGCGGCTAAGCCGCGGACACCACGGCGTTTTTCGTCTCGACCACCAGACAAGCAGTTTCCAAAAACTGCCTGGTGGAGCTGAGGGGAAGCGAACCTTCCTAAGCGTTAGTGAACCAAATCAAGTACTTATGTGATCGTTAATGTGCCCTGGTGTACCGCTCTGGTGTACCAATCCAAGTTTGAACCCGGGTGCAAATTCACGTTCAGCACCTCTCGCAGGCGTCGGCCGCTCCGCCCCCCAAGCTCGCGTACGAACCATCGAAAAGATTGGTGCACCTTTGAACTCCAAGTTGGAAAAAATCGCCCCCGTTAGGCCCTGGACGGATCGGTGATCGTTACCGGAGTAACGCCCACCACCACGGCTGGCATGAGCATCTCCGCCACGTCGGCGCGGAGCCCGGACGCGATAGCGGCCGATACCGCGTGGTTCAACGCAGGTTCGATCGGCACGTCACTGGGCACCTCAGGCCAACGAGCGAGGAAAGCCCGCACGGCTAAGAGCGCGTCGTCATGATGGCTTGTTCCTTTGCCTATGCCGGATACGAACGCCTTCCACACGAACAGGGATGCGGCTCCCGAACGGAACCGTACAAGGTCAACCGTGACGGAGATCGTACCTGCGACCTCTCGGAGCCGAGCAAACGACCATGGCATCAACGCCAGAGCTGCTGCGAGAGCGCCGGTGCCAGCGCCCGCGGACCACGCCCGATTATAAGTTGTCTCGATACCGCCGCGGCGGCTGGTAATTCTCACGAGCTCTGCCCTGCGGGGCGTCCAGATCGGGGCCTCGAACCCTAGCGCCACGGGCTGTCCTTGTCGCAACAGAGTGGACACATGGTCCAGCGCGACGCCTAGTTCTAGGCCCGAGCCGGTTGCACCGGTATTGTCGGCCCATCCGATCTTTGCGGGGCCGCCGACGTCGATGCAGAGAACGTGGGGAACAATCATCAACGGAGCCTAGCGTCCGCCTCAAGAATGGCCAGTCCTGCGCTTGTAACGAACCGACAGGTTATAAGTTGAGATCCGGCGCTTGGTGCCCGCTCACGGGTCCGCAACGAGTGGATTTGCGACGGTCCGCTTCCGGGCAAGAATTGGCAGAAGCAGACACTGCCGTCTCAGCCACTCACGACCTATTGCGGTCCCCGGGAGCGTCCGCTTCTAGGCACGTGATGCCACATAGTCAGACGAATGGGTTTCCTGGATTTGCGGCTGTTAGCTTCCATGCCGAAAGTGGACTGAACGGGCGCTAAACCGGATGAAACACCCGCCCACGAGGACACCGGGGATACACCGCACCTTCTTCACGGCTACACGGGAACCCATCTCAGGGTTATCCGCTGCGGTGCGGTCGGAATGCGCAAGGCCAGTGTGGAACCAGTCGGCTGGTCCCAGCCGTTTGCATGACGCGCTCTGCAGAACGCTCTGGTTCACTCTGCGCATGGCCGTCAGCATACTGAGGCTCAATAATTGGTGTTCGACTTACCCATATGACGATCGTCGAGATAATCCGGGCGTTCGGCCGCGACCTCCCCGTCGGCATCGTCATTACGGACGCATCCATAGAGCGGCCAGGCCCGACCATCGTCTATGCCAACTCGGCTTTTGGCCACCTCGTTGGGCGGGATCTAAATGAAATCATTGGGCAGACCCCGCGCTTCATGCAGGGCAAGGAGACGCGTCGGGCGACGCTGGATGCCTTCCATCACGCCCTCAGGGTCGGTGAACGCTTCCATGGCTTTCTGACCAACTACCGTGCCGATGGCACCAAATACCGAGCTGAGATCGATTGCCGGCCGCTGTCCAACGTACCTGGCAAGGTCGAAGGCTTCATCGCGTTCGAGCGTGAGGTGGTGCGCCGCATCGGTCGCCCATTTGAAACCCATGGGGGGCGATATGAAGCGGTGTCTACAAGTAACGATCTGTTAGGGGACGCCTTGCGCGGCCTAGGTGTGTTCAGCTCTAGTGAGGCAGATCTCCGCCCTTCAGGGCCGAAAGAGATATTGTGATGGCGCCATGAATACCTGAATTCCATCATTTGATGTATTTCATCAGCGAGATCGTCGAGTAATTTTAATAAGTAAGTAATGTATTTGCGCTACTCCAGGCAAAGCAGGAGGTGATTACCTCGCGATTTTTTGCTGTCGTATAGATCAGGTTTGATCGAGGGCCATGGCCCTGTCATGCCGCGCGAGACAGAGCTCTGCTGAAGCGGGATCTCGGGATGAGGCCGGTGTAGAGATTTGCCGCACCTTAGGACATGAGGCGACCGCAGTGAGTACGCTGACGGCATGGGGAACGACTTATGGCGTCGGCCGCAGAAACTGATCGTCTTGACGCACTTCGAAGGTTCGACCTCTTGGATACACCCCCAGGAGAGAATTTCGACCGCATCACACGCATGGCGAGCCAGATCTTTGGCCTGCCTATCGCCGCCGTCTCATTGACTGATAGTGACAGGCAGTGGTTCAAGTCCAGGATCGGTGTAGAGCACCGGTCGATTACGCGCGAAAAGGCACCGTGTTCTCAGGTAGCCGAGAGCCGTGAATTGGTGGTGATCGAAGACTTCCAGACGGACCCCCACTATCACGATAGCGTTTTGGCGAAGGCCGGCATCCGTTTCTATGCCGGTGCCCCACTTGTCACGCGAGACGGCTTCGGGCTCGGTGCCATGTGCGTCCTGGGGACGTCGCCTCGGCAAGCACACCCATCGGAGTTGGCGGCGTTGCATGATCTCGCCGCTATGGTGATGGCTCAGATCGAGCTGCAGCATGCCTTCGGACGCATCGATCCGATCAGCGAACTGCCGAACCGAACTCAGTTCATCGATGACCTGAGCGACTTTGCTCGTGATCATACACTGGGAGAACGGCGGATCGCGGTCCTAGTGGATTTGATCTCCGTCGATCAGATGAACCATGTCGTGCGCGTTATGGGGCAGGCTGCCATCGACAGTATGGTCAAGACAGCTGCACGCAATTTCCGTTTGTTGATCGGGCCGCAGCGGAAGGCCTACCACGTTGGCGCCACACAACTGGCAGCTTTGGCTCCCGATGGAATGGATGAGGTCGCATACAGCGAACACTTGACCGTCCGGGCCGAGCGGCTGCGCAAGCTCGGTGGACCCGATGCCATCAGCACGACCGTGATTGGAGTTGCTCCCTTTGCCCTTGGCGATCTACCTTCCACTGACGTGCTGAGGATCGCTCAAGGAGCGGCGCAGGATGCGCGCTCGAAAGGCAAACTCTTCCAGATCCACTCGAACACGCTGGATTACGCATCCCAGCGAAGCTTCACGCTGCTGCGCGACTTCGAGGCGGCTTTGCAAAGCCCCACCGGCTTCCATCTAGTCTATCAGCCCCGCGTCGACCTGATCTCCGGACGCTGTGTCGGGGCCGAGGCGCTGATGAGGTGGACGCATCCGACGCTGGGGCCAATCTCACCGGGTGAGTTCATTCCGTTGATCGAGCGCATGGCCCTGGCCACGCCAACGACCGCCTGGGTGCTGGAGACGGCGGTCTCGCAGATGGCTCGATGGCATACAGCCGGCATGGATCTGATCGTCTCGGTCAACATCTCCTCGACCAACCTGCACGAGCACGATTTTGCTTCCCGTGTGAGCCAAGTCCTGGCTCGACATGGTGTCCCGCCTGAGTTCCTCGAACTGGAAATCACCGAGACGGCGGTGATGAACGACGCCGAGCAGGCTTTGCGTCAGCTTAAGGACTTGGCGGCTGCCAGAATTCGGCTGGCGATCGACGACTTTGGTACCGGGTACAGCAGTCTGTCCTATCTTCAGAGGCTGCCAGTGCACGTCGTGAAGATCGATCGCTCCTTTATGGGCGATCTTGATACTGATCCGCGTCAACTCTCGCTGGTCACGATGATGGTTTTAATGGCGAAGCATCTCGGCCATCGCGTTGTGGCAGAGGGTGTCGAGAGCGAAGCGGTTCTGGAGCAGCTCCGAACGACCGCCTGCGATGAGGTGCAAGGCTACTTCTTCGCGCGTCCCATGCCGGTGGATGATTTCGTGAGATGGATGGAACGCTGAAAGAGCAGATCCAACATCGTAGGATAGCCGGGATTTAACGCGCGGTAGTCGGACTGGGCAGCACCACCGATATCTGCCTTCAGAAACCGGGCAGGCGCCATATCCAGCCGTCCGCTGACACGCTGATAAGAGTGATGTCCACAGCGGATGTCCACAGCGGATGTCCAACTTGGATAGCGCCATGCCAATAGGTCGTTCCGAGGCCCGGCCGTGCTGTTGGGCTGCTGTTACCAGCGCCAAATCTGGTGCCTGGTACCGTCCGATTTCGACCCTTCTCGGACCCTCATAAGGTCCGCTTCCAGGATACGCGGCGCAGCTGCTCGCTTCAGCACCCATAGGGTCGCGCGATCGCCTCGCAGAAGTCGAGGAAGGCTTCAACCTTCGCTGGCGACAGGCGCCGCGACGGCCGCACCGCGTGGAGCGGGAAGGTCTCGCCCGGCCAGTCGGGAAACAGCTCGACCAATGCGCCACTCGTGACCAGGCCTTCGATCCCGAGCGCGAGGACCTGCGCGATCCCCGCGCCCGCCACGCAGGCGGCGACCATCGTATCGACGTCGGCGAAGGTCAGCGAGCCCTGGGTCGCGATGGGCAGCGTCTCCCCGTCGCGCAGGAACTCTCAGGCGAACGGGCGTCGCCGCTGGGGGTCGAGGAACTGGATGCAGTTGTGTCCGGCGAGCGCGACCGGGGTCGAGGGCCGCCCGCGCCGTCCGAGGTAGGCCGGCGCCGCCACGGTGAGAACGCGCGTGCGCAGGAGCAGCCGTGAGGACAGGCTGGAGGGCGGTTGCGGGCCGAAGCGGATCGCCACGTCGATACCCTCGGCGACCAGGTCGCCCGCATCGGGCTGCTGGACGATTGTGGTCTTCAGGTCGGGGAAGCGCGCGACGAACTCGGGCAGCCGCGGTGCCAGCACATGGCGCGAGAAGATCGGATTGACGCTCGCCCGTAGCGCGCCGCGGACGCTACCGGCCGTTCCCGATGCAAGGTTCGCCGCGGCCTCGATCCCCGCCAGGTGCGGGGCGGCGAGTTCGTAGAGCCGCGTGCCCTCGCTCGTAAGGCTCAGCGAGCGCGTCGTGCGGTCGAGCAACCGCACTCCGATCCGTTGCTCCAGCCGCGCGACGGCGCGGCTGACGCCGGATGCCGAGAGGCCGAGCATCTCCGCGGCACGGGTGAAGCTGCCGCCCTCGACCACGGCGGCCAGCACGCTCATGCCGCCGAGGAGCCGCCCGTCGAAGGCCATGATCTATTCCGTGATCTTCGGCACAAATGAAGTGCGCGTCATGCCACTAACGCACGGATAGGCTTCGGGCCACCTTCACCGCGGCGGTCGAGCACCGGTCGCCCAATGGATGAGGTGAAGCATGTTCGTCGTCACGGGAAGCACGGGTCAGGTCGGCGGGGTCGTCGCCAGAACGCTGTTGGAAGCCGGGTTGCTGGTGCGCGTGGTAGTTCGCGACACGGACAAAGGCGCGGCCTGGAAGGCGCGTGGATGCGCGGTCGCCGTCGTGCCCGACGCTGCGGACGCCGAGGCGCTCGCGGCCGCCTTCGCTGGCGCGGCGGGCGTCTTCCTGATGAACCCGCCGAACTACGACCCCGCGCCCAACTTCCCAGAGAGCCGCCGCGCCGCTGCGGCGACCGCGTGGGCGGTCGGCGAAGCCTTGCCGGGACGGGTCGTGCTGCTCTCGACGGTCGGCGCTCAAGCCACCGCGTTCAACCTGCTGAACTGGGCGGGCTTCTTCGAGACGGCGCTCGCCGGAACAGGCCTCCCCATCGCGCTGTTGCGTGCGGCCTGGTTCATGGAGAATGCCGCCTGGGACCTTCCCGCGGCGCGCGAGGGCCACATCGCGAGCTATCTCCAGCCCGTCGACCGCGCCATCGAGATGGTGAGCACGCACGACGTCGGACGGACGGCTGCTGATCTCCTGCGCAAGGACTGGGCCGGGCCACGCATCATCGAACTGGCTGGGCCTCGCAAGTACAGCCCGAGCGACGAGGCGGCGGGCTTGTCCGCCGCGCTCGGACGGCCCGTCGAGGCGGTCGCGGTCCAGCGCGAGACCTGGGAGGCACGCTTCCGCGCCGAGGGCATGCGGCATCCGGAGGCGCGCATCGCCATGCTCGACGGCTTCAACGAGGGCTGGATCGACTTCGCGCGTGAGGGCGCCGAGCATCGCACCGGCACCGTCGCCTTTGAGACGGTGCTGCGCCACATCGTCGAACACGGTTGAACCTTTCGGTCCGATGCCATGGCTTCGAGAACGACCTTCCCGACGCGGCGCGCGCTGATCATGTCGGGCGCCGCCGCGACGGCCCTGTCCGCAACGGCGGCCGCCGATCCGACCTTACCAGGGCCGACGGGACGGCCCGACGCCATCCGGAGAACACCGATGTCGCGCATCCTCATCACCGGCTCGTCCGGGGGGCTCGGGCTCATGGCCGGCCGGCTCCTCGCCGAACAGGGGCACGAGGTCGTGCTCCACGCCCGCAACTCGACGCGCGCGGAGGATGCGCGCCGCGCGTTGCCCGAGGCGAAAGCGGTCATCAAGGGCGACGTCGCGACGCTCGCCGGGATGCGCGCGGTCGCGGACGGGGCCAACCGGCTCGGCCGCTTGGACGCCGTCATCCACAACGTCGGGATCGGCTATCGCGAGCCGCGGCGCATCGAGACGGCGGACGGTCTTCCGCACGTCTTCGCGATCAACGTGATGGCGTCCTACGTGCTCACCGCGCTGATCGAGCGGCCGCGGCGGCTCGTCTATCTCTCCTCAGGCATGCACCACGGCGTGCGCCCGGCTCTGGACGACCTGACCTGGATCAAGAGGTCCTGGGCCGGCGCGCAGGCCTACGCCGAGAGCAAGCTCTACGACACGGTGCTCGCCTTCGCGGTCGCGAGGCGCTGGCCGGGCATACTGTCGAACGCGGTTGAACCGGGCTGGGTGCCGACGCGCATGGGCGGTCCCGGCGCGCCCGACGACATGGACCAAGCCCACCGCACGCAGGCGTGGCTTGCGGCGAGCGACGACGCGGCGGCGCGGGTCACCGGCGGCTACTTCCACTACCTTCGCCAGCGCGAGCCGAACCCGGCCTCGCGCGACGAGAGTGTGCAGGGTGCGTTGCTTGCCGCCTGCGAGGCGCTCTCAGGCGTCACCCTGCCGGCGTGAGTGGAGGCGTGTACCGGCCGACCCGGTCTCGGCTCCGAGGCTCGTAACGCGGAGAGCTGAAGGTCCGGTCTCGGGCGTCAAGGTAACGTCTGTTCACCACCTTGAGCCGAAGTTGCCGGATGGCCTACGAATGACCGCTTATGGGAAGCGCCCATGGCGAACCAGGCGGCCGGGTTGGGTCGCAAGCAGGCCTTTGCGATGGGTGCCAGGCGTCGGATTTGGACCACCAAGACGCAGGCCTCTCATCCGCGTTCCTTGCAGTTTCAGGTGTCGTTTGAAGTGCGCCATGTGGCCCGAAATTTCGCGCATCCGTGTCGGAAGTGTTTTGCACCCAGGTTCAAAATCTGCGCTTTTGACCGGACTTTCGCTTAATGCTGGGGGACAAGGTACCGAATGTGCCCCCTGATATTATGCTCAAAGCGTCTGACGTCTCTCCAAAGTGCGTGAGCGGCGCACCACCCGTTAATCAACCGGTTGGCCCGGGTTTTTCTTTCTTCTGGAGTGATATCACTGCGATCCCACAAAGCCTCTATTTTCTCAAGAATGCGTTCCTCTCGGCCGTATCTAATTCCAATCCTGACACGTCGACGAACCAGTTGAAGTACGTAGCCTAGCACTACTTTGGCAGATTGAGGGAACGCTGGAGGTTTTTGCGGATTCGCCTGCCACGGCCATGAGCGTGGGTGCTCGCGATGTCAGGTGCTGGCGGATGGCGTGAGGATCTGGACCGGTGGCTGCAGCCGTTCCTTG
>NZ_JAKSYK010000047.1:0-281 GCF_022829425.1 Methylobacterium sp. J-072
ACGACAGAGCAGTGGGCGTTTTGTGAGAGGCTCTTAGGGCGCTTGCCGCCGACGTGGATACCGGTTCGGCGTCAGCGAGCGGAGCACATCGAGGACGGCTCTCGTGCGGATCCGGCGAAGGCCGATTCATCCGTCCAGGCCCGCGGCCGGATCGCCCTCGACGGGATCGACCTCACCCGCCTGTCCCCCGACCGGCGCGCCCGTGCGGGGCTCGCCTACGTGCCCCAAGGCCGCGAGATCTTTCCCGACCTGACGGTCGCCGAGAACCTGCGGGTCGCAGC
>NZ_JAKSYK010000057.1:0-40064 GCF_022829425.1 Methylobacterium sp. J-072
GGATCATGCCCGCGCCCTCCAACACATGCGTCGCCGTCGTGACGCCGGGCCGCCGAACGCCGAGCATCATCGCCAGGAACTCGTGCGTGAGGATCAGCTCGTCCTTCTGCAGCCGGTCGTGGGTCATCAGGATCCACCGCGCGAGCCGCGCCTCAATGGTGAGATCCGTGTTGGCGTAGACCGTATGCCCGACCTGGACGATCAGGCTCTGCACGTATCGCCCGAGCAGGCTGCGCAGGGTTGCGCTCTCGCTCAACGCCGCCTGAAGGAGCGCCGCAGGAAGCCGCAGGGCCACGAGATCGGATTGGACCAGGGCCGTATGCGGCGTGCGGTCCGTGCCCAGCACGAGCGGTGCGCCGCACATCCCCTCATAGCCCACGACACCGATCTCGATCCGGCCCTCGACCGTGTCGGCGACCAGCGAGACGATGCCTTCCTCGACGAAATGCGCGTAGGCGATCGGCTCGAGCGGCAGGATCAGCAACTCGCGCAGCGGTACCGAGACAGTCTCCAGCGCGGGGGCGAGACGGGCGAAATCATCGGGTGCCATGAGACGGAGCAGACGATTGCGGACGCCGTCCTGCTTCGGTCGATCCAAGGCTCCGCTCCAAATTCAGGGTTCGGGCGCGGACAATCTCTCGGTTATCGGCGCTCGAGCGTGGCTGCTCACGCTCGAATCGAGGTAAACGGCCACCGGCCGACCACAAGAGAAATTGAGCTTCTCCGCGATCTATGTACGCTTTCAGACGATGAGCCGCCGGCGCATCGCGTCTGTTTTGGCTCAATGCTGGAAACAGATTTCATATCCGCGGTGAACGCTTCTCGGCCATGCTGTAACGCGCGGAACACCGTTCGGCCCTGCGGAGCGAAGGCGCAGGACGCCTTAACACAAGTTAGCGACAGTCACGATCCGATGCAGCGCGTGTCGTGTTTGCCCCCGGATGCTGTGTGTCGTCCGCTTTGTGACCGATATAATCGATAGCGAAGTGCTTTCTCGGGACGAGGAACGATTTGAGTTCTGCGCCCGGCACGAGGCCTGTCGATCCGCGCGGAAGCCTCGGTGGAAGTCGCCAACGACTCGCTTCAGGTCAAGCTAGGATGGCCGTTGGCGTCCGACCTGATCGGCCTACGCCTGGAAGCGCGGGTCCGCAACGAGGGCGGCGCGATCGTCTTCCAGGCTCACCTCACGCTCGCCCCGGACTGACCCGCCAGCCTGGCCGGTCAGCGCTGATCCGACGCCTCACCAGCCGCAATTGGGCATCGGCGGCTGCGGCTTGGCCAAGGCCGCCTTCTCGATCGCCACCATCGGCCCCCAGGCGTATTTCTGCGCATGCGGTGTGACGTTGGCGAACAGGCAGCCGAGCTGGAAATGGCTGGCGCCCATCTCGCCCGAAAAACCCATGCAATCCAGGAAGGTCCAGGTCTTGGGGGCTGGAATCATCGAGCGCCAGCGCGGCATCGCCACCGGCGCGCAGACCTTGACCGCCCCGGTGCCGTCATCCGCGTTCAGGGCGCTTTCGGGCGCCTGCGCTGCAGCCGGTGCGGCCAGCAGAGGCAGCGCGGCCAGGATTGCACAGAGGATGCGGGAATGAGTCAATGGGGGTGCTGTCATCGGGTCAGTGCATCGTCCGCCACAGGGTCGCGAGGATCGCGAAGCCGATCAGGTTGTACAGGATTGCCCAGATCCAGACGCCCATCACGGCCCGGCTCGGCTCGCGGGGCCGCTGGCGGCCGAGACGCAGGCGATGCCTGTCCTCGGGCGTCGGCCAGATCGCGCTCCGGGGTGCTTTCAGCAGCCGGGTCAGGGCCTCGGGCAGGTGGAGGCCGGGCGGTGGTTCGCCGTTCATGCCGGCCTCGGATGCGGTGACGGGACGGCGCGGTGCCGCCCCAGAGTAACCTTGTAAGGACGGTCGCGGCGCGCCGGCAATGCGCCGCGTTGGCCTTTCGTCGAGAGCCTGTTTGACGGCGCGATGGCCGTCGCGTGACGGTTCTGGCCAACGTGTATCCCAATCGCCCCCTCATTCTGAGGTGCTGCGCAGCAGCCTCGAAGGAGCCGTCCAGGGATCGCGCGGCAGGCTGGAGGGCTCCTTCGAGGGCTCCGCTCCGCTACGCCACCTCAGGATGAGGTCGAGATGGGAGAAGGCCGTTCAAACAGGCTCTAAAGCACCGTCCCGGGCGCCTCCGGATAGTACTGGTAGGCCCAGGTCTCGGAGAGCAGCCGGCCGCCGCTCTTGAGCTGCAGCCGCATCTCGATCGGCTCCGGGCCCTCGGCGTAGACTTTCAGGAAGACACGCCAGGGGCTCGCCTTTCCGTAGGGTGCCCAGGTCGCGCCGATCTCCTCGGCGCGGCCGCGCGACAGCGTCAGCGCCACCTGGGCCTTCTCCGGATCGAGGCCCGCCAGGGCCGCGCCCTCGAATTCCAGCACGAACTGGCGCACGAGGTTCGCCCGGCCCGGACGCCGATCCGCGTCGGAGAGCCGCGACGCCTTGGTCGCCCGGGTCGCGACGCAGCGGGCCAGGTCCGTCGTTACCGGCTCGGTCACCGGCCAGTGCAGGCGATAGGCGAAGCTGCGCTCGGCCCCGGCGGCCGGCGGGTCGGCCGGCACCCACATCGCGCCGATATTGTCGTCGGTCTCCTGATGCGTCGGGATCTCGACGAGCTGCACGCTGCCCGCCCCCCAATCGCCCTGCGGCTCCACCCAGATATCGGGGCGGTTCTCCTCGAAGCCGTCGTCGATGTAGTTGTCGAAGGCCCGGTCGCGCTGGAGCAGGCCGAACCCTTTCGGCGAGCGGTCCGCGAAGGCGCTTACGCTGAGCCGCGGCGGGTTGTTGAGCGGGCGCCAGATCAATTCGCCGGCGCCGGTCTGCATCAGCAGCCCGTCGGAATCGTGCACCTCGGGCCGCCAGTCGCTGGCGAGGAACCGGCTCATCCCCTCGGAATACCAGAGCATCGAGGTCAGCGGCGCGACGCCGAACCGCTCGACCGCCTTCCGGATGTAGAGCGTGCAGGCGACATCGATCACCACATGCGGTTCCTTCCGGGCGGTGAACCGGTAGGCGCCGGTGAGGCTCTGGCCTTCGAGCAGGGCCAGGATGGTGACCGCCCCGTCCGCGGCTGGCGACACGTAGAAGCGGGTGAAGACCGGGAATTCCTCCGTCTTGCCCGGTCCCGGTGCCGTGTCGATGGCGATGCCCCTGGCCGAGGCGCCGTATTGCGCTCCGTCGCCGGCGGCACGGAAATAGGAGGCGCCGAGGAAGGCCAGCCAATCGCCGTCGGCGCCGGGCTGGTCGGCCGGGACCTTCTGGAAGCGGACGCCGGCAAACCCGGCGCCGTCAGGCAGATCCTTCCCGGGATTGCCGGGCGGGTAGGCGAAGAGATCGCGGGAATACAGCACCGCGCGGGCCTGGCCGCCTTCGAGGGCAAAGATCTTGACCGGGTGCCGAAAGAAGTTGCCGAGGTGGAAGAAGGTGACCGGGTACGGGCTGTCCGGGAATAGGGCGTGCGCGGGCGGGTAGCGGATCTCCTGGAGGGGGCCGTAGGTCAGGGCGTCCAAGGTCGGCGAGGCCGGCGCCTCGGGCGGCGGCGCGTAGGGCCGGTCGCGCAGCGTGCGGGCCAGTTCCTTGAGGCGGTCGAAATCCATCGGCTCCGGCGGCGCCAAGCGCGGACCGCCGGACGCGGCCAGGGCTGGCTGCGCGAGGGGCGAGAGGGCCAGCAGGCCCACGGCTGTCAGGGCGCGTCGCGTGATCAAGCTGAAACCTCCGGGAATCGCCGGTCCGACGACCTGCTCCGCCCTCTAGTCACGCTCGGATGACCGCGCAATTGACCGTCGGGTCGGCCGAGGTTCAGCTTCGTGGGCCGCAGGCGTTGGTGGGGCCGTCGGTTTCCCAGAGGGCGGCTCCGCCCCCGGGGGCGCACTGGCCCGGCAGCGCCAGCGTGATCAGCTTGGACAGGGTGCGATCCTCGTCCTCGCCGTAGCCGATCTCCCCGACCATGCGGCCGGTCTTGTCGAACAGGCCGACGGTGGCGGAATGCTCCATCGTGTAGTCGCCGCCCGCAACCGACACGCGCTTGTAGGCGACGTGGTAGGCGTCGGCCATGCGGGCCACCTGCTCGGGTGTCCCGACGAAGCCGCGAATGCGCGGATCGAAGGCGGTCAAGTAATCCCGCAGGCTCTCGGGGGTGTCGCGCTCCGGGTCCAAGGTGACGAACACGACGTTGACGCGGTCGGCGTCGCGGCCCATCCGTCCGAGCGCGCCGGACAGGGTCGTGAGCGTCGTCGGGCAGACCTCCGGGCAATGGGTGAAGCCGAAGAACAGGGCCGCCGGCTTGCCGAGCAGGTCGGCCTGGCTCACCGGGCGCCCGTCGAGATCCGCCATCGCGAAGCTGCCGCCGACCCGGCGCGGATGGCTGAACTTCGAGCCCTGCTGCAGGACGATCGCCCCCGTGCCGGTGGCGACCAGGGCGACGATGGCGGCGGACGCGATGAGGGTGAGCGGGCTCGGTGCCATGCTGGGACCTGCGACGGGAGCGTCGATGGCTACGATATGGGGTCGGGATTGCGGCGCGCGATGCCGCTGCGGCGAGGCGGCCCCCCGGGTGCGTGGGGAACATGCTTCTACGAGCCCGGTTGGCGGTAGACCAGCGGCGGCAGCCTTCCACGCCGGAGCGGCCGTCGCCACGGTGGCAAAACCCCTGCCGCCGCAACGACCTGAGCGGGCTCGGCCGAGGCCGGCTTCCTCGGGCAACCCGCATGGAAGCCGCCGCGCATGGCCCAGCAGATCCCGGTCGACCCGAAAGCCCGCGCCGACGATCCGGCGCGCGACGCCGAGCGGGACGATTCCACCCACGCGATCATCGGCGATGTCGCCTATCGGCGGCTCGTCCTGGTCAACACCGTGTTCGTCGGGGAGCCGGGGGCCGGCGACCGCGGCTGGGTTCTGGTCGATGCCGGCGTGATGGGCGCCAAGGGCGCGATCGAGGCGGCGGCCGAAAAACGGTTCGGTGCGAGCGCACGGCCCGCCGCAATCGTGCTGACCCACGGCCATTTCGACCATGTCGGCGTGCTGGAGGACCTCGCCGAAGAGTGGGACGTCCCGGTCTACGCGCACGCGTTGGAGCGGCCCTATCTCGACGGCAGCGCGTCCTACCCGGCTCCCGATCCCAGCGTCGGCGGCGGCTTATTGGGCCGCCTGTCGCCGCTCTTCCCGACGAAACCGGTCGACGTATCCTCGCGCTTGCAGCTCCTGCCGGAGGACGGCTCCGTGCCGCCGATGGCCGGCTGGCGCTGGATCCACACGCCCGGCCACGCCCCGGGCCATGTCTCGTTCTGGCGCGAGGCCGACCGCACCCTGATCGTCGGCGACGCCTTCGTCACCACGGCGCAGGAATCGGCCTACGCGGTGGCGTTGCAGGAACCCGAGCTGCACGGGCCGCCGATGTATCTGACGATCGATTGGGGCGCGGCGCGCGACTCGGTTCGGGCACTCGCTGCCCTCGAGCCTGAGCGCGTCATCACCGGCCACGGCCGCCCACTCCAGGGCGCCGAGATGCGTCGGGCGCTCCACGCCCTCGCCGAGGATTTTGATCGGGTCGCCGTTCCGGAGCACGGGCGCTACGTGGAGGCGCCGCTGCGGGCCGCGGACGGCTCGGCCTACGCGCCGCCGGACTGAGAGCCTGTTTGACCGGTCTTTCCCATTCTCGACCTCATCCTGAGGTGGCGTAGCGGAGCGGAGCTCTCCATCTGGCCGGGCGATCCCTGGAGGGCTCCTTCGAGGCTGCTACGCAGCACCTCAGGATGAGGGGAGAGATTGGGATATCTGTCGATCAGAGCCGTCACGCGACTGCGATCACGCCGTCAAACAGGCTCTGAAACGCGGACGCGAGATTTTTCCGCGAAGCCGAATTTCGAGGTCCGAAATCGAAGGATCGTCGCCCGCGCCATCATGGTCGCGCTGGGCGAAAAAAAATATGGTCGGAGTGGCCGGACTTGAACCGACGACCCCCTGTCCCCCAGACAAGCAGAACTCGCGGGCGGACGTTTGCGATTGTTTTCTTAGGGCGCTAAAGCCCCTTGCTAGTTCAACGCCTTAGGTGTTCACTCATTTTCATGAGCAGCCGGATGGCTGCGCTTCTGTGAACCCCCTACGAACCCCGGTGGGGACGATTGGACGGCGATCCGATGGCGATTGTTGACCTCACCGCAGCCTATCTGAGAGCGCTTCAGCTCCCCGCCACAGGTCGGCTGGAAATCTGGGACAGCAAGACCGAAGGCCTTTGCCTGAGGGTCACGTCAAAGGGCTCGGTGACCTGGTCGTTTCGCTACCGACCGCGCAACGGTGCCGCCTATGAGCGGATCACTCTCGGCCCGTTGAAGGCATTGAGCCTCGCCGATGCCAGGGAGCGTGCTGCGCGCCATCGGGTGACCGTCTTGGACGGAGGGAACCCCCAGAAAGACCGTCGCGATGGTCGAGAGGCTGCCAAGACAGCTCTGACTTTCGACGCGCTGGCTGCCCAGTACATCACTACCTACGCCAAGCCCAACAAGGCCTCTTGGAAGCAGGATGAGCAGCAGCTGGCGCGACCGCGGGCGAAGCTGGGATCGAGAGACATGGCATCCATCACCAAGCGCGATTTGATCGAAGTGCTCGACGAGATTGCCAAGACCGCTCCTGTCAGCGCCAACCGCACGCAGACCATTCTGGTTAAGATGCTGAACTGGGCGGTGGAGAGCGACCTGCTTTCAGCAAATCCGATTTCCGGGTTGCGAAAGCGCGGTGGCAAGGAGGCCCCGAAGGAGCGCGCTCTTAATGACGCGGAGCTTCGGGTGCTTTGGAAGTCCCTGCTATCCCCTGAGGATGTGGGTGAAGACGTCGCCGACGCCCTCCTCCTCCTTCTGCTGCTTGGGCAACGGCCGATCGAGGTCGCCGGGATGCTCCTCCGTGAAATCTCGGGATTCGAGGATGAGGAACGTGCTGCTTGGGAATGCCCGGCGTCGCGTCACAAGAGCCGCAGGGCACATCTCGTCCCGCTCAACACCTATGCGCGTCGCGTCATCCGGCTCGCTATCGAGCGCCGCCAAAGGGATGGGGACGAGCATGGGTCCGTGTTCGCCAGTAAGTTTACTAGCCGTGCAACCCTCGCACGACACAGCCTCTCCCAAGGGCTTGGGCGCGTAATCGAGCGCATGGTGGTGCAGGGGCCCGACGCCGATGCGATCCGAAGCCTGAAGGCTCATCCCCCTACCCCGCACGATTTTCGCCGGACCGTCATCAGCGGCATGTCGGCGCTCGGCATCACCGCGGAGAACCGCCGTGCGGTGACTGGCCATTCTGAGAAAGACGTCCACGGGACGGTGTACGATAAATACGACCGCCTCCGTGAGAAGCGCGCCGCGCTCGGAGCGTGGGAGACGCACATCGGCCTCGTGACCGGCGCCGTTGAGAAGCGGCCGGCAACGAACGTGCTGACGCTCAAGAAGAGGGCTGTCCAATGAGCACTCCGGCTGATCCGTTCGGCGGGTACGAATTTCGGCCCTTCCGCGCCTTCTCGGCAGAGCAGCATCGGCAGCTCGCGATTGAATACGGGGTCCGCGATGGTGAGACACATGGCAAGCTCATGGACACCATGGCGAATGTGTCCGAGATGTACCTCACGCAACGTAATTTTGAGGAATATTATGGTTCTATAAAATTGCACAGGGAGAGACTGGAGCGCATTGCCGCTGCCGCGAGGATCCTCCGGCAACATCTTGCTGAAGAAACGCTCACTGAACATTTGTTTTACGGTCTTTCAGATGCGGAGAAATTCACTGATCGATTGCAAGACAGCGATCGAATCAACCGAACTTTTATCTCTAACTTAGGGCATCTTGTAAGCACCGCAGGTGAACTCGCGTCCAACCCGGACGAACTCCGGATCTTGCGCATCGATCCGAAGGATGGTGCCAAAAGTGTAGAGCGCCGAGAGATCTGGGAACCCGTATTCAAGCTCTGGTGCGACCTAGGTAAGGAACTCGGGTACACGGATGGCGGCCCGATCATGCGCGTGCTTCAAATTATGCACGTGGCACTCGGATTGGAGCCGCCAAACCCCCATTCGGTCCGTCAGGCTCTTCGAGACTATAAGGGGAGTGGTGTTTTGCGGGTCGTGAAATGACGGGTCACACCACTGGTGTTTGGTAACGTAAAATCTCTCGCACACGCCTCGTTACGAGCTAGCGTCATGTGATTACTAAAGGCGTCGTCCAACAAGAAAGGGCGACACATGACAGATAAGCTTCTCACTCCCGACGAGGTACGTGAGCGCGTCCGGCTCTCGGAAACGACCCTCTACCGGCTTCGTCGACGCAACCGGTTCCCGGCCCCGATCGTCATTGGCCTTCGCAAGCACGCATGGCGCGAGAGCGATATTGAGGCCTGGCTCGCTTCTCGGGAGCAGGCGGCATGAGACGGCCCGGCACTCTCGTAGGTGATCAGGCGATCTACGCCGGACAACGCCTCATTGGTCACACGCGCAGCACCGCTGGTGGCGTGACTGCCTTCCGGGCCGATGGCTCCGTTCTCGGCAGCTACCCGTCTCGCAAAGCCGCTATGAACGCGATCAGCGCCCTCTCGATCGGCGGTGAAGCAGGGGGAGTGTCCCCAACATGAATTGCGCCCCGCTTCGGGGCGAAAGGGATCCTGAACGGAGAAAGGCGGCCGCTGGGAACGACCGCCTTTCAAAATCCGAGTTGGGATTGCTTGGGAAAGCCCCCTCTACATACAGCGCCGACACGCCTTCGCCAATAAGCAACGTCGAAGCTTTCCCGCTCGATTGGAAAACTCGGCGGGCTCGTGCGGCGTTCAGGCTGGCAGATATCATCAAGCTGGCCAGAGATCGCCGGCACCGTGGTCTGTCGGTCGATCCAGGCAACTTTGCCTTCGCGCTGGCTTCGATCCTCGGATCTGTGCCGGCGGGCCCATACGGGATCCCGGGCCGCCAGCGCTTTTTGCGGTGGTTCGGCTTGGATCTCGAATCCTTACGGATAACGATCGAACGCGCGTGGCTTGGGAGCTTCAGCAATGCCGAGCTCGAAACGATCATCCAGAGCGTCATTCGATACAGCGCGGCTCACGGGCAGAAGCTCATGAGCGCGACCGCGACGGGGCAACTCCTCGCGGTGACCTCGGCTGAACGAGCGGAGTTCAAGCTCACGCAAATCGAGGCCGTTGACGAACCTCGTTCAGATCGGATTGCACGGCAGAAGGAGGCCCGGCGTAAGCGCGACCGCGAGCGGAAACGTGTCCAACGGGGGCGAACCGCTCGAAGCATCTACGAGCAGCGGTCCACCGCCAAGCAACAGCCCTGGATCATAGAGGGGATCAGCCGCGCCACTTGGTATCGAAGGCGTGAGACAGGTGTGTCCACCCACGTTCTCTTCTCAAAGGGTGATGAGACACACCTGTCTCACGGTGTGGATCTCTCAAAAAACAAAATCGAACCGGGTCCAGCGAGATGCGGCGGTGTCGATCGAAGCGATGGTGCTGACGTGCATTCGCACGGGGGCAGGACGGGAATCGGTAGGGCCACGGAGGCCGACCCGCTGCTGCTTTCGGGTGGTGATGGGACCGGCGGTGGTGCCTCAATACGACGGCCGCTCGCTCCTCCCCGGGCGGACGCAATCCGCGAGCACCAACCGCGGCCTCCCATAAGGTCGGTGCAGGCCCTATCGCTGAATGGAGGTTCGTGATGTGGCGGTTCTCAATCCTGCTCACCGTCGCGCTGCCCATACTTTGGATCCAGCGTCGCCTATGGCCCTGGTGGCTGGAAGTGCTCGCTCGCTGGGACCGCCGCGCTGCCGGTCATGCGGAGGCCCGTGGCGACACGGACGCGGCGATCGCCCATCTGGAGCGCGCTGAATGCCGCCTCGGCCGAGCGATCTGCGTTGCCCGTGGATCCTGAGTCAAATCGCCCATGCCGGTTCGGTGTGGGCGGCCGCCATATCGCATCATGGAGGTTGGACAGATGAGCGGCGTTCGCATCGCCCGGAAGGTAGGAATTGCAGGTGAGCGTGATCACCGCGCAATCGTCAGCACCATGATGGTGAATGGCAGGCCTCAGGTCCGCCTCCGCCTCCGGGCAGGCGTCGGTGAATCATCGAAGGCCACTGATCGGATTGAACTCACGGTGGCCAATGCCGATGCGATGATGGCAGCGATTCGAGCCGCGATTGAAGCGGCCGAGCTGGATTCGGCTTTCGATGACCTCCGTCCTCCGGTTCCCCGTTCGCATGGAGGCCGGGCATGACGATGGCCGCCCTCGACCATGACCGGTTCGCGAAGATCAGGACGTTGCACGACAGCACGACGAATGCCGGCGAGAAGGCATCAGCTGCTGCGCGCATGAAAGAGATCGCCACGAAGGCGGGAATGACCGTCGATCAGGCGTTGTCCAGATTGGACGCCTCAAAGCCAGTGACGAAGGCCGAGACGATGGCGGCCGCGTTCAATGAACTGTTCAACACACCTGAGATGCGTGCACAGCGCGCCGAGCGTGACCAAGAGCGCTCCATTCGCCGGGCGGTGGTCTTGGCTGAATACGGCAGCGAGGAAGCCGTCTGGGAGCCATGCGAGCGGGAGCGCTCTTTGGAAGCAGCTTGTCGGCCAGTGATCCTGCGCAAGCCAATCATCAATGGGGAAATGGATACGCTGCAGGGTTGGGATGGCGGTCGCTGGTCGCGGATGCCTGCGGACGCACAACAGGCCATCGCCAGCGCCTACGAAACGCCCAGGACTGTTCGCGAGACCCTGGTGGAATGGCGCTATTGGGAGAAGCGCTCCGACGATCAATGCGCCTTCTGGCCGGACGCTTCACCCCTGGTGTGGGTTCGGGGTCGGTCGGAATACCTTGAAGATCGGCTCGATACCCTACCAGCGCAATCGCTGAATGATCTTCGGGCCCGCCTCGAATGGATGCGGATCCTGAACGAGCGGGAATGGCATCGTGACGTCGTCGAGGAGCGGCGGCTCCTCGATCAGCTTACTGAAGATGTAGAGCGCATGGGCCAGCGGCTCCGCCAATCGGACAAGCCGTCCGTCCAAAATGGACAGTCCGATGGGTTTCACGACTTCCTCGAAAAAGACCGTTCCCCGGATCGCGCAGAAACCGTTGTCCAATCTGGACACCCCCACAGGACCAACGCCGACAAGCGTCGCGACGTGCTCGCCATGCTGGATCAGGGTCTAACGGATCGCGAGATCGCGCGCCGGGTCGGTGTTTCACCTACCACCGTGGGTGCTCTTAGGAAGACTATAGGTGGCTATTCAAAGCCGCCAGAAGCCGCATCGAGCTGACGCCTGCGTCAAGCGGTTCGGCAACTCTGCCCTCCTGATGCGGTTGCCCGGTGCCACCCGGAGGAAAACCGCATGTCAGAAAACAGCCACAACCAGTCGGCCAAGGCTCAAAGGGCTGAAGAAGTGCAGGCGGCTGGAAGCGCCAAGGCCGACGCCGGTCATTCTGATGTGACCGAGGGCGGCAAAGCTGAATCGCCGACCAATAGCAAAGGGCATCCGAAGCAGGCAGCCTCGACCGCGGCAACAGATCATTCGCCGGAGGCCGGCACTTCGTCCGCCACCGCTGGCAAGGCCGAGAAGCTGGCGGCGGCTGAGGATGCGGCGATGACGAAGGAGCAGCACGGCCGTGGGCGGCGCAAAGCGGAAGAAGCCTGAGGCAGCTATCCAGGAGATGACGGCCATGGCCGATCTTGCCGCCCACGGGGCAACCTTCGCCAAGGCCGTCTCGAGTTTCGGATCGGGAGCTCCGGCGATCCTCTGCCATGACGATGCCGATGGCTTGTCCGCGGGCGCCATCCTGGCGAGAGCTTTTGATAGGGCTGGCCGCGGCCCCACCCATGTCCGAGTGATCGGTCGTGGAGAGTCTGCTTGGTCGACCGCGATCCACGATGAGCTCGCACCACTCGCCCCTGGTGGCATCGTAGTGACCGATCTCGGCGTGCAGGCCGGCGCCATCCTGCCCGGCGTGCCCATGATCCTGATGGATCATCACGTGCCCCGCTCGATGCCCAACGGAGCTGATGCCGTTATGATCAGCGGGCATGCGGATACGCCGATCCCGACCTCAAGCCTGTTGGCCTATGCCTGCGCATCCTCCCTCGGGGAGGCGGACAATTTAGCCTGGCTCGCCGGGGTTGGGCTTGTCGGCGATCTCGGCGAACGCGGGGCGAGCGCTGATTTCCCCGATGTGATGGCGCCTATCAAGAAGGCGCACACGGCCAAGGCGTTGCGAGAGGTGGTGAGCCTCGTCAACGCACCCCGCCGCTCAGCCTCCGGCGATGCCGGTCCCGCCCTACGGTTGCTCCTACGGGCTGCCGGGCCCGCTGACATTCTGTCCGCTGCAGATCCGGATGCTGAGGCTCTGCACGACGCCCGGGCCGAGGTGAAGGCAGCGCTTGATGCTGCCCGTACGGTGGCGCCACTTTTCGCTGGGCCCGTGGCATTGATCCGAGCCGACTCGCCCTGCCAGATCCATCCGCTCGTCGCACAGTCCTGGACCCACCGCCTGCGCCGACAGGTGGTGATCGGCGCCAACGCGGGCTTCCGATCTGGTTACGTCCACTTCGCCGCGCGCAGCGCCACCGTCCCGGACCTGATCGCGTTTCTGCTGGAGCGCGCGCCTGAGCTCGGTGCTGATGACCAGTTCGCTCAGGGGCATCGCCGCGCCACCGGCGGTCAAGTCCGGGTGGAGACATGGAACCGGTTTGCGTCGGGCCTGGGCTTCGGACCTGAGACGTTCGTCTCGTGAACCAGCCACACGCGGTTCACTGTTGCCTCAGGCGTCCGTTGAAGGTCGAGACGACCGGATTCCCGTTTGGTGATGGCCCCCCCCTATGACGGGCGGCTGTGGCCGATAGGCAGCGTGCCATGGTGGGAGTGCTCTCCGCACGAACCTTGCAGGATCCGGGCATTAACATCTGGGCCCAGCAGCATGACCGAGATCGACACCAAAACGTTTCTAGCTGACCTTTACGCCCTGCGCGAGATCGGCCGGTTTCGCACCGGTGTCCACCGGCCGACCTTCTCGCCCCGGGACATGGAATCGCGTCGTTGGCTGATGGCCCGGCTTGAGGCCTGCGGCTTGGAGGCGTCGATCGATGGGATCGGCAACGTGCTCGGGCGTCATCGCGGTCCTGGACCCCACCTTCTAGTGGGCAGCCACATCGAGACCCAGAACGAGGCTGGCTGGCTCGACGGGGCGCTGGGTGTCGTCGCCGGATTAGCGCTGGCCCGGGCCGGTTTGCCCGTCGACGTCGTCGCTTTCGCGGACGAGGAGGGCCACTTCTCCGGCGGCTTCTTGGGCAGCCGCTCGGCGATCGGCGACCTGACCGAGGCCGAGATCGATGCCGCCCGCAACCGCACCGACGGCACGCCCCTGCGCGCGGCCCTCGAATCCGCGGGACTCGCCGGTTTGCCGCGGATGCAGCTCGATCAGTCCCATTATCGAGGCTTTCTGGAACTGCATATCGAGCAGGGCACGCAGCTCGAATCTGCCGGCCGGCACCTCGGCGTGGTCAGCGGCATCGTGGCGATCTGGCAATTCCAGATCGTGTTCACGGGCAACCAGGACCATGCCGGCGGCACCACCATGGCCGAGCGTCGGGATGCCGGGCTCTCGGCGGTGCGCCTGCTCGCGGCGATCGACCGGGAATTTCCAAAGGTCTGTGGCCCGCGCAGCACCTGGACCACCGGGCGAATTACCCTGGATCCCGGCGGCTACAGCATCATCCCGGGCCGCGCCGAGGTGGCCTTCCAGTTCCGGGACGTGTCGATCCCAGTGCTGGAGCGGATGGAAGTGTGCCTCGAGGCGCTGGTGCGCGAATCGAACCGGCACGAGCGCTGTCCCGCCACGCTCACGGCCCTATCAAAAGCGATCCCCGCCCCCTGCGACCCGGACCTCATGCGCGCTCTCTCGGAGGCCTGCGAGCAGGTCTGCCCCGGTCGCTGGCAGGTGATGCCCTCGGGCGCCGGCCATGACGCCCAGAACATGGCCCGGATCCTCCCGGCCGCCATGCTGTTCGTCCCGTCGATCAGCGGCATCAGCCACCATTGGGCAGAAGATACCAGCGACGCGGACCTAGAGTCCGGAGTGCGCGCGCTCGGCGAAGCGGCGGCGCGGGTGTTGGCAGGATAGTCTAACGCTGCGTTTCCTAGTAAACGCACTTCAACGCCGCTAGAAGAATTCCCCCCGCATCAGCTCAACGCGATCTCAAAGCCCCGTTTAACGGCAGGTCGATCCATCAGGACCTGATACCAACGCTGCACGTGCGGGTACTCGGCGAGATTCACTGGTGACGTTCG
The DNA here is from genome assembly GCF_022829425.1 of Methylobacterium sp. J-072. Classification (NCBI taxonomy): domain Bacteria; kingdom Pseudomonadati; phylum Pseudomonadota; class Alphaproteobacteria; order Hyphomicrobiales; family Methylobacteriaceae; genus Methylobacterium; species Methylobacterium sp. J-072. Next base: position 14,352 of record NZ_JAKSYK010000057.1, read on the forward strand.
TGCCGCCATGCCCAGCCAAGGATCGCGAAGTCCGCAATCGACAGCGGACCCGCCACGTACTCAACCTGAGCCAGGCGGCGATCCAGGACGCCGTAGAGCCGCCGCGTCTCCTTGAGATACCGCTCAAGCCCATAGGTCCGCTTCTGCTCCTCGACATTCAGGAAGTGATGGACCTGGCCCGGCATCGGACCGAAACCGCCCATCTGCCACATCAGCCATTCGAGCACGGCCACGCGCAGCCTTCGATCTTCGGGTAGGAAGCGGCCCGTCTTCTCGCCGAGATACAGTAGGATCGCACCGGATTCGAACACCGAGATCGGCGCACCATTCGGCCCGTCTGAATCGACGATGGCAGGAATGCGGTTGTTTGGGCTGATCGCCAGGAAGCTTGGTTCGAGCTGCTCTCCTTTGGTGATGTCGACCGTCTCGACCTGGTAGGGCAGCTCCATCTCCTCGAGCGCGACGCTGATCTTGCGTCCATTTGGGGTGTTCCAGGCGTATAGATCGATCATGTCCGGCGCCTCTGCTTAGGAGCCGAATAGCTATCTCAACAAAACCTCCCGGGCAATTTTGCAGGATTCACCGCCCAAGAAGGCTTGACCGGGCATCCTAGCAAGACGATCAATCGTATTGATGGCAAATTTTATCGTACGGCTCGAGTGCTCGATGCTTAAAGCCGTTTGGGTCGTGACTCAGCGCAAGGTTCTGAACCGGCCTCGCCTCCTCCGCATATGAGATCAGTCGTCCGGCCCCATTCCTGCAAGTCCCTGCGTCGTAGATCGCTGCGCAAGTCGGGGCGGCACTCAGGGCACCACGACCAGCCCGCGATAAATTGGGAGCTCTTCGATGAAGCGACGGACGCTGTTGCAAGGGGCGGGGGCCGCAATTGCCAGCGCGGTCGCAGCTCCAGCCTTGGTCCGGGCGGCTGCCGCATCGACCCTACGCTTCATCCCGCAGCAGGATCTCGTCACGCTCGATCCGGTCACGACGTTCGCGTACATCACCCGCAACCATGGCTACATGGTCTTCGACACGCTCTACGGCATGGACGCCGCCTTCCGCGCCACGCCCCAAATGGTCGAGGGCCATCGAGTCGATGAGGATGGGCGCCGCTGGGATCTGACCCTGCGCGAAGGCCTTCTCTTCCACGATGGAACCCGTGTGCTCGCCCGCGACTGCGTGGCCTCCCTGCGCCGTTGGGCCAAGCGCGACCCCTTCGGCGGCTCACTCCTGGAGGCGACGGACGAGTTGTCGGCGCCGGACGATCGGACCATCCGGTTCCGCCTCAAGCGCCCGTTCCCGCTCCTGCCGATTGCACTGGGTAAGGCTTCGGTGCCGGTCTGTGCTATGATGCCGGAGCGGCTCGCCATCACGGACCCGTTCCAGCAGGTGCCGGAACTCGTCGGCTCCGGGCCGTTCCGCTTCAAGGCGGACGAGCGGGTGCCCGGTGACCGGACTGTCTACACCCGCTTCGAGGGCTACGTGCCCCGCAACGACGGTTCGCTCACCTGGACCTCGGGTCCCAAGGTCGCCTACTACGACCGGGTCGAGTGGCGCGTTATCGGCGACACCTCCACGGCGACCTCCGCGCTGATCGCAGGCGAAGCCGACTGGCAGGAATATGCCTCGCATGACCAACTCGGTCTGCTGAAAGCGGCCAAAGGCGTGAGCACCCGCGTGCTCGATTCAACTGGCTTCGTGACGATGCTGCGGGTCAATCACTTGCAGCCGCCCTTCAACAACCCAGCCATCCGGCGGGCGCTCTTGGGAGCGATCGACCAGACCTCCTGCATGCAGGGCATCGTGGGCGCCGACGATCCCAGCCTGTTCCACGTGCCCCTCGGCTTCTTCTGTCCCGATACGCCGATGGCCTCAACGGACGGGCTCGGGCCGCTCACGACGCCACGCGATCCGGCAAAGGTGCGCGCCGACCTAAAGGCGGCCGGCTACGCCGGCGAGACCGTACTGCTGATGGTGCCATCGAACTCGGCGCCGCTCCTGGCGCTCGGCCAAGTCGCGGCCGACCTGCTGCAACGCGTCGGCATGACGGTCGAAGTCTACGCGGTCGAGTTCAATGCGATGCTACAGCGGCGCAACCGCAAGGGGCCGGTGTCTGAGGGCGGCTGGAGCGCCTTCGTCACGAACTGGTCCGGCACGGATTGGCTCAATCCCGCCGGGTACATCGCACTGCGGGGGACCGGCGACACCGGCTATGCCGGCTGGGCCACGACGCCGCGGATCGAGGCCCTGCGCGAGGCTTGGTTCACGGCCCCGGACGAGGCGGGGCGCGCCGCCCTCTGCCGGGACATCCAGCTTCAAGCCATGGAGGACGTGCCATACTACCCCTTGGGCCAGTACCTGCAGCCGACCGCCTATCGCTCCGGGATCACCGGGATCCTCGACGGGTTTCCGACCTTCTGGAACGTGCGACCCACCTGAGCATCGTGACGCCGGGGCCTCACAGCCCCGGAAAGGTCGGCGGTGCGATGGCGTCGGGGTCGCGACCCGCCCAGTCGAGCTGCCGGATCTGTGCGAGCGCGCGACCTTGCGCTTCTTCCAGCGCCGCGGCGGCGGCCGCGTAATCGACCGTCAGGACGCGGCCGTCGCGCACGATCTCGCGGCCATCGACGAAGACCTGCCGCACCGCGCGGTCGGCCGCCGAATAGATCAGCGATTGCACGGGGTCGCGGCACGGCCGCATGGCGGGATGCGCGCAGTCCACGAGCACGAAGTCAGCCTTGCAGCCCGGCATTAGACGGCCGATGTCGGAGCGCCCCAGCGCCCGGGCCCCGCCGATTGTGGCGGCGTGGAACACGTCCGCCGCGCGGGTGTCGCGGGGGTTCTCAGCCACGACCCGGGCGAGGTACGAGACGAGGCGCATCTCGTCGAGCATGTTGTGCGGATAGACATCGGTGCCGATGCCCATGTTGACGCCGGCCTGGACGTAGCGGCCGAAATGATTGAGCGCGATGCCGCGGCGGGCGAAAACCGTCGGGCAATGGGCGACCGTAGCGCCGCGCTCGGCCAGGCGCCGCATGTCCGAGCCCGGGCTGTGCCAGTGGGTCCAGGGATGGTCGTCCAGGAAGATCCCGTGGCCCACGATGGTGCGCTCGGTGAGCACCCCCAGATCGTCGAGCCACTCGATCGGCGTCATGCCGGTGCGGCGGGTGAGCTCGTGGAACTCCGACAGGGACTGCGCTGCATGGGTGTGGAAGCGCAGGTCGCGCCGCACCGCCTCGGCATGGGCATCTCGCATCAGCTCCGCCGTGCAGGTGTCCACCTGCGCCGGGCAGAGCATACCGAAGAGACGTCCGCTCGGATGCGCCTCCGCGCCCTCGATCTCGGCCAGGGCCTGATCCAGGCCGCGTCGGCCGGCGGCCGCGTCCCATTCGTACTCCACGCTGTGGCCGTTCCGGGTTAGCCAGCGGCCGGACCGGAACATCGGGGCGATGCATACTCGCAGGCCCGAGCTTCCGAGGAGGTCGAGCCAGCCCTCGCTCGGCAGGGCGAGGTCGCACACGGTCGTGACCCCCGAGAGAGCCAGCTCGGCCAGCGCGACCCCATAGGCGGCCCGCGTGCCCTCCGCATCCGGACGCAGGATCGGCAAGTACTCGTAGAGCGAGGTATTGTAGAGCCGTGGGCTGCCGACCTCGTCCCACATGCCCTTGTTCATCGGTTCTGAGAACAGGTGCGTGTGGATGTCTACGAGCCCGGGCATGATCATGCAGCCGGATGCGTCGACGGTCCGGACGGCCGGGGGCCCCGCGTAGTTCGGACCGATATGGATGAGGACGCCGTCCTCGAAGGCGACGTCCGCGCCGGTGCGATAGACATGGCCGCCGCTGTCGGGATCCCAGGCGACGACCCACCGGGCCCCTTTCACCAGGGTTACGCCGGCCGTCTTGTCCGCAGCGCTGTCGTGCATCGAGAACCTCCTAACCGGGTCGGATCCGGGGGCAAGATCAGTGCCCGATCGCGCGAGCGTCGAAGGTGGCGCGGCCCGAATCTCGCTAGGTCGGGATCGGTCCGTCGGCGGCAAGGCAGCTCTTGGCGGGGCGAACAGGAGGAGGCATGCCCAATCCCGGCGCCATCAGGCCGGCGCGCATCCTGGTGATCAACCCGAATTCCTCCCGAACCGTGACGGCCGCCATTGATGCGGCGGTGGCGCCGCTGCGCCTGCCGAGCGGTCCCGACATCACCGTGACGGATCTGCCGGAAGGGCCCGAGAGCATCTCATCGCAGCAGGACGCGGATTGCGTGGTGATGCCGCTGGCGCGGCGCATCGCAGAGGATTCGGCGGACGCCTTCGTCATCGCCTGCTTCAGCGACCCGGGTCTGCAGACCGCCCGCGAGGTCGCCGCCGGCCGGCCAGTGATGGGCATCGCCGAATGGGGGATCCTTCGCTCGCTCACCCTCGGTGAGCGCTTCGGCATTGTGGCGCTGTCGGAGGGCAGTGTGCGCCGCCAGCGCCGGATGGTCCGCCAGATGGGCCTCGGGGAGCGCTATGCCGGCAGCCGGCCGATTGAGGCGCTGGCGGCCGAGACGGCGGACGAGGCCATCCGCATACGTCTAATCGCGGCGGCCCGGATCCTGATCGAGCACGACGGTGCCGACGCCATCGTGTTCGGTTGTGCCGGCATGGCGCCCCACCGGATAGCGGTCGAGCGCGCGATCGGGCGCCCGGTCGTCGAACCCTGTCAGCAGGCCGTCGCCGCAGCCCTCGGGGCTGTACTGCTTCGGGCGGCCCCTTAGGGAGGAATGCCGATGCACTATGACCTGCTGATCCGCGGCGGCACCTGCGTCACGCCCTGGGGCGCCGAAGTCACCGATATCGGCGTTCGCGATGGGCGCATCGTAGCCATCGGAGCGCCAATCGGCGAGACCGCGGAGGTGCTGATCGACGCCGACGGCTTGCATGTCCTGCCGGGCCTGATCGACAGTCATGTGCACCTGCGCGATCCCGGCGATCCGGCCGTGGAGACGATCGAGACCGGCACGCGGGCTGCGGTTTTGGGCGGGATCGCCACCCTGTTCGACATGCCCAACACCGATCCGCCGATCGCTGATTTCGAGCGCCTCGCCTGGAAACGCGACTACATCGCTGGCCGCAGCTGGTGCGACATCGGCCTGTACGTGGCCGGCGCCAAGACCAACATCGACGCACTCGCCGCGCTCGAGCGCGAGCCCGGAGTCTGCGCCGTGAAAGTTTTCGCGGGGAGCTCCACAGCCTCCCTGATGATCGAGGACGACGCGCATCTCGAGCGGGCGATGCGATCCGGCCATCGGCGCATGGCCTTCCACAGCGAGGACGAATACCGCCTCCAGGCGCGCAAGCCGCTATTCAGCCGGGGGCAGCCATACCGAACCCACATGGAGTGGCGTGACGAGGAATGCGCATTCCTGGGGACCCGACGCCTGATGGCACTGGCCCGTAAGACCGGCCGAGCGACGCACATCCTCCACGTATCGACCGCTGAGGAACTCGAATACCTGCGGAACTTCCGCGACGTCGCGACCGTCGAGGTTCTGGTCAACCACCTGACTCAGGTTGCGCCCAATTGCTACGATACGCTCGGCGGGCTCGGGGTGATGAATCCGCCGATCCGCGGCGAGCGCCACCGGGCGGCCGCCTGGGCCGCCGTGCGCGACGGGACTGTCGATACGATCGGCAGCGACCATGCACCCCATGCCCGGGCAGCCAAGGAGCGGCCCTGGCCCGACTGTCCGGCCGGCCTCACCGGGGTCCAAACCTTAGTCCCGGTCATGCTCGACCATGTCGCAGCTGGGCGCCTGTCGCTGGCGCGCCTCGTCGACCTTATGGCGGCCGGCCCGGCCCGTGTCTACGGATTGCTTGGTAAGGGGCGCATCGCAGTCGGATACGACGCGGATTTCACCCTGGTGGATTTGAAGGCACGTCGCACCATAGAAGAATCCTGGATTGCGTCGCCCTGCGGTTGGACTCCTTTCGCGGGACTGCGCGTGACCGGATGGCCGGTCGCCACCATTGTCCGAGGCAAATCCGTCATGCACGATGACGAGGTCTTGGGCGATCCGGTCGGGTGCCTGGCGCGCTTCTCCGGCTGAGCCGAGGTGCCCCGATCAATCGCATCTGGTTTCGGCTACCAGCCAGGTGGTGAGGATCGCGACGGCGTCCGTTAGGTCGTCTATCTCCATGGCCTCATCGGGGTTGTGGCTGCCGTTAGCGTTGCGCACGAAGAGCATCGCCATCGGAACACCAGCTTTGGCGAAGGCCGCAGCATCATGCGAGGCCGGGCTGCCGAGGGGCATGGTGGCGATGCCAAGGGCTGTAGCCGCGGCCTCGAGACCGCCGCGGATCCGCGACGAGACTTCTCCGACCGCCACCTCGGCGCGCGGGCCGAGCACAATGTCGACATTGCGGCGCGCCACGATTGTCGCGACCTGGGCCAGGAATTGTTCCTCGATCTTTGCAAGCATGTTCGCCTCATAGGCGCGTACGTCCAGGCTGAACCGAAACTCGCCCGGGACTGTGGTCAGCCCGTGGGCTGCACCGTCGGTGTGGAACCGCCCGAACGTGACGGCCATAGGGCGGCCGGCCTCTTCGTTGGCCTGCCAGATCCGGTCAAGCGCCAGAGCGATCTCCGCGCCGGCCATGGCAGCGTCGCGCCGGAACCGCCGGGGCGTGCCAACATGGTCGTAGCGGCCGAGGATCTGGGCATCCGGATAGCGGAAGTTGCCCGGGATCCCGGTGCAGATGCCGACCGCGATCCCGGCCTCGACGAGACTCGGAGCCTGCTCGATATGCACCTCCAGGAAGGCGTGGATCGCAGACGGATCGAGCGGTGGCGCACCTCCGCGCAGGGCCTCGGGATCACCGCCGGAGGCCGCGATGTGATTGGCGAGGTCGCGCCCGGTATCGACCCGAGTGATGGCCAGCGCTCCCTCCGGCAGAGTGCCAAGTGCCGCTCGACTTCCAAGGTAGGATACCTGGAACCAGACGCTCTCCTCGGCGCGCACGGCCATGACGGTGATATCGCGGTCCGGGATCAGTCCAAGGCTCTGGATCGCCGCGACAGCCGCGAGCCCAGCGACGACCCCGGCGGCCCCGTCGAAGTTGCCGCCGTGCGAGACGGTGTCGAGATGGGAGCCGATTAGAATCGGTGGCAGGGTGCGGTTCCTGCCTGGTAGCGTCATGTAAGTATTGGCGGCGGCATCCTGGCGGATGGACAAACCTAGATCATCTGCGCTGCGCATCACGAGAGCGTGGGCCTCGGTCTCCTCCGGGCTGTACGAGGGCCGGGTGAACCCAGGATCGTTCCGGCCGCAGCAGGCGAGCTCTGTCAACAGATGCTCCGCCCGCCCTCGTTGCTGGCGGACCGCTTGGCGGAGAGCTGTGACGGATGCTTGTTCCAATGGGTTTCTCCCTGGCCGGGACAGAAATCTCGCCGCCCATCACGCCGGTCTCGTTGGGCTCCCCATGATCGCCCGGCAGTATTGGTTCAGGCCTGCACGGCGATGATCGACACGTGTGCGGAGACCACCTTCCACCCGATATTGGGCAGGCGCATCCATGTCTGGCTTTGGCGCCCTATACCGGGCTTGCCGCGCGGCTTGAACTCAAGGTTTACGGTGGCGACGTCTGAGCCGATCGTCAGGATCTCCAGCCGGATGCGTGCCTCCTTGGTCCCCCCAGGCGGTGGATCGGCCGCGATGCGAGCGGCATGAATCGCCGCGAAGCCATAGCCATTCTCGCCCACGGCGTAGCGGATCGTGTGAGGGCTGTCCCAGAAGGTCGCGTCCAGAACCGCGACCTCCTTGTCGATCAGTGCCTGCTCGTAGCGCTCGAACAGGGCCGAGACCTCGGCCACGACTTCGGGGCGGTTTACGGTCGCGTCCATCTAGGCCTCCAGGGCGAGAGCGGTGCGGATTAGGTTGAGGTCGGATCCGCGCGCACCGATGATCGACAAGCCCACCGGGGCGCCATCGACCTGCCCGCCCGGAATGTTCACCTGCGGGACGCCCGTGAGGCCGCCGTGGCTCGTCAGGCAACTGATGCGCTCACGCAGCGGATTAAGCACACTAAGTGGTAGCCCGCGCCTAGGGGCCGGGAACGGTGTGGTTGGATGACACAGGATGGTCCCGGGGGGCAGAAGCCGTGCCATGCGCGCCCGTGCCTCGATCCGCATCAGGTTCGCGGCGCTGCGCTCGGCCTCCGTCATCATCGAGCCCTGGACGAGCGCTCGGGCTACGGAGAAGGCGAGGCGCGGATTGTGGGTGTCGAGCCAGGGTTCGAAGGTCTGCCACGCCTCGCTGCTCTGCAGGACGCGCTGTGCTCGCTGCCACACTGACAGGCCCTGCGGCGCCATCGTCACGTCGCGCCGGTTGCCGATCAGGGCGGCCAGCCGGTCGATGAACGGTGTTAGCGTCTGCTGCACCGCGGCGTCGGCGAAGCCGAGCGCATCCGCGGCCACAAGCAGCGTATCTGGCAGCCGATCCGGCATCGCCGCGCCGAACAGGACTTCGCCGACCTGAGCGAAGGTCTTCGGATCGCGGGCGAACCAGCCGCAGGTATCGGCGCTCGGAGCCTGGACGCAGATCCCGGAGAAATCGATGCGACCATGGGTCGGGCGGATCCCGTAGAGGCCGCAGAAGCTCGCCGGCACACGCACGGAACCCCCGCTGTCGGTGCCCAGCGCGAAGTCACAGGCTCCCGAGGCTACAGCTGACGCCGAGCCGCTGGATGAACCACCGGGCACCCGGTCCGGTGCGGCTGGATTCAGCGGGGTGCCGTCATGGGCATTCTCGCCGAGGATCCCCAACGAGACCTCGTCGGTGACGGTCTTGCCCACCACCGAAGCGCCCGCGTCGAGGAGCGTCTGTACCGCCCAGGCGTGTCGCGCCGGAGTCGGGTAGATTCGCGGCCAATCCGGGTTGCCGCCACCGGTGGGGATCCCGGCGACGTCGATCAGGTCCTTCACGGCGAAGCCGAGCCCAGCGAGCGGCCCGGTCGCGGAGCCTGCGACGCGGGTGCGCGGCCCCGGAAGGAATGGGTCGGTCGACATGGCGGACTGCTCGGGCATCATGCGGGGATCGATTCCTGCCATTGGGCGCCGGGCACGGCTGCAAACAGCGCCCGGGTGTAAGGGTGCTTAGGCGCGAAGAAGATCTCGGACGTGGGCGCGACCTCGACCACCTGGCCGGCCCGCATCACGGCGATCCGGTCGCAGACCTGCAGGGCGACGCGCAGGTCGTGGGTCACGAACACCATGCTGAGGTGCAACCGCGCTTTGATGTCGGCGAGCAGAGCCAGAACCTGGGCTTGCACGGAGACGTCCAGGGCTGAGACCGGCTCGTCGGCCACCAGCACCTCGGGCTGCATGGCCAAGGCGCGGGCGATGCCGATCCGCTGACGCTGGCCGCCGCTGAATTCATGCGGGAAGCGCTGCGCCCCCGCGCGGTCGAGGCCGACGAGCGCCAGCATCTCGCGGGCTTGGGCCTTGGCGACCTCCGGCATGGTGCCATGGATGATCGGGCCTTCGGCGACGATGTCGACGACGCGCTGGCGCGGGTCGAGGGATCCGTAGGGGTCCTGGAACACCATCTGCACCCGCTTGCGGTGCGGACGCATCTGGCGGCGGGTCAGCGCGCCGACGCTGTGCCCGGAGAGAAGGATCTCGCCGCTATCGACGGGCATCAGCCGGGTGATCGCCCGCGCCAGGGTGCTCTTGCCCGAGCCGCTCTCGCCGACGAGCCCTAGGGTCTCCCCCCGCCGCAGCTCTAAATCGACGCCATCGAGCGCGCGGGTGATGCGCCCGCCGAACAGGCCGCGCGCACCGTAGGTTTTCTCGACCGCCCGGACTTCGACCACCAGGGGGGCCGTGCTGGGCGGTCGTTGCGGCGGCGGCGCCAGCCTGGGCACCGCCGCGATCAAGGCGCGCGTATAGGGATGCTTCGGGGCGCCAAGAACCGAAGCTGCGGGGCCCTGCTCAACCAGGGTGCCCTTCTGCAGCACCGCGACCGTGTCGGCGATGTCGGCGACCACACCGAAATCGTGTGTGATGAACAGGACGCTGGTCCCGTGCTCACGCTGCAATTCCCGGATCAGGTGAAGGATCTGCGCCTGGGTGGTCACGTCCAGCGCGGTGGTCGGCTCGTCGGCGATGAGAAGCCGTGGGTTCAGCGCCAGCGCCATGGCGATCATCGCGCGCTGGCGCTGGCCGCCGGAGAGCTGGTGGGGATAGGAGCGCAGGAGCCGAGCGGGCTCCGGCAGGTGGACGCTGTCGAGAAGTGCGACGACCCGAGCCCTCCGGTCGGCGCGGCCGAGCGCCGTATGGATTCGCAGGACCTCGTCAAGCTGGCGCCCGATCGTGTGAAGCGGGTTGAGAGCCGTCATCGGCTCTTGGAAGATCATCGCGATGCGCGCCCCTCGGATGCGGCGCATCTGCTTCGGCGTGATCGTCGCGAGGTTCTCACCCTCAAAGTCGATGCGCCCGCCGGAGACGCGCACGTGCGGCCCGGGCAGCAATCCGAGGATCGCGCGCGCCACCAGCGACTTGCCCGATCCGCTCTCGCCGATGAGGCAGGTGACGGCGCCCGGCCGCAGCACGAGGTCCACGTCGGTGACCGCGTTCGGCCTGTCCGCGCCCGAGGGCAACGCGATCGTCAGCTTCTTGATGTCGAGGACGGAGTCGCTCATCGCTCGCGGAGCCTCGGGTTCAGTGCCTCATTCAAGCCATCGCCAACGAGATTGATGCCGAGAACGGTGAGCAGAATTGCGATGCCCGGGAAGGTGCAGATCCACCACGCCGAGCGCAGAACTGCGCGTCCGGCACTGATGATCAGGCCCCAGCTCATCACGTTCGGGTCGCCGAGCCCGAGGAACGCGAGCCCTGCCTCGATCAGGATAGCCGTCCCGATCAGCAGCGACCCCACGGCGATGATCGCCGAGGCGCAGTTCGGCAGCATGTGGCGGAAAATGATGCGGGCGTCGCCCGCCCCCAGGCCGTCGCAAGCGAGCACGAACTCGCGCCCGCCAAGCGCCACGAACTCGCCCCGCACCAGCCGGGCGATGCCCGGCCAGGAGACCGCCGCGATGGCCACTATCTCGCTGGTGAGCGACGGCGACAGGATCGCCACGATGAGGATCGCCAGCACGAAGGCTGGGATCGTCTGGAAAAACTCTGTGAGCCGCATCAGCGCGATCTCGACGCCGCCCCGGTAATAGCCGGCCAATCCCCCGACGAGGGTTCCGAACAGGATTGCGGCAAGCGTCGCGCCGAGCCCAATCATTAGCGAGGTGCGCGCGCCGTAGGCGATCTCCGCGGCGACATCCCGCCCGAGCGTGTCGGTGCCGAGCAGGAACCGGCCACCCGGCGGCTGGAGCGCGGGCCCGACCAGGCGAAACGGATCGTCGGGAAACAGCAGCGGGGTGAGCGCCACGAGGGCAAGCAGCCCGAGCAGCACGGTCGCTCCGAGGAGCGCCAGTCGGTTGCGCGCGAACCGCGCCAGAGCGGACCGCATCGCTACAGCTCCATCCGGGGATCGAGGCAGACGTAGACGAGGTCCACGGCGAGGTTGATCACCACCACGAGGCAGGCAGAGACGAAGAAGATGCCGAGCAGCAGGTTGAGGTCGCGCGACTGGAGCGCGTTGAAGGCCAGGGTGCCGACCCCGGGCCATCCGAACACCGTCTCGACCACGATCGAGCCGCCGATCAGGTTGCCGGCCTGTACCCCCGCCATGGTGACCACCGGCAGTAGGGCGTTGCGCAGGACGTGGCCGGTCATCACCCGGGTCTCGGTCTGACCCTTGGCCCGGGCCGTGGTGACGTAGTCCATGCCGACCTGTTCCAGGACGGAGGCGCGCATCACCCGGGCGTAAACGGCGAGGTAGAAGAGCGAGAGGGCAACGGCCGGCATGACCAAGTGACGCCCGACATCCCAGACCTCGTCCCAGCCCTCGTTGTCGGCCCCCACCGTGTCGAAGCCGCTGGTGGGCAGCCAGCCGAGCCGGATCGCGAAAATCACGATCATCATCAGGCCGAGCCAGAATCCCGGCGTGGCATAGGCCACCAGGCTGACGAGCGAGATCACCGCGTCGCGCCAGGAATTGCGCCCGGTCGCGGCCGCGAGGCCCAGAAGCGTGCCGATGACCAAGGCGGTCCCGAAGGCGGTCAGCATCAGCAGGCTCGTCGGCCACAGCCGGTCGAGGATCAGGCTTGCCACAGGGCTGTCGTTTCGGAATGAGTAGCCGAGATCGAGGTGAAGCATGTTGAGCAGGTAGACGCCGAACTGCGTCGCCATCGGCTGGTCGAGGCCGAACTTGTGCCGCAGCTGCTCCATGTATTCCGGGCTGGCCGCCCCGCTCTCGCCAGCCAGAACCGACGCCGCATCGCCCGGCGCCAGGTGGATCAGGAAAAAATTTAGCACGACGATGCCCAGGACCACCGGGATCGCCAGCAGAAGCCGATGACCGAGAAAGCGCGCGAGCCGCACGGGATTACTTATCCATCCAGGCTCGCTCAAACGCCTGTTGTGTGCCCAGCGGTCCGGTGGTGTGATCCTTGAGGCGCCGGTTGAAGACACTCACGTATTGCACGTCGATCAGCCAGATCATCGGACTGTCCTCGGCCAGGATCTGCTGGACCTTTTTATAGATCGCCCCGCGCTTTTCCGGGTCCAACTCGCGCGCGCCCTCGCCGAGCATCCGGTCGACCTCTGGGTTCGCGTAGAACGTGTCGTTGACGAAGGTGACACCTTTTCGGATCTGCGATGTCAGGAACTGCTTGTTCAACCCGTAGACCGGATCGACGCCCTGGCTCAGAAACGGCTCGTTGATGTCGTAATCGTAGTTCGTATAGACGCGCCGCAGCCAAGTCGCGGTGTCTTCCGAACGGAGTGTCACGTCGATTCCGACCCCGCCAAGCGCCTGTTTGAGGTACTCGGCCTGCCGCAGCCACTGCTCGCCGAACGAGTTCACTTCCAGGTGCAGGGCAAAGCGTATCCCGCCCGCTCCGCGGGGCGCACCGGCCTCATCGAGCAGGCGGTTGGCGATCTCCAGTCGATCCGGCACGTCATACTGACGCACGTCGTCGGTGTAGAGGCCAGCCGTCTTAAATTTGCGGCTGAGCGGACCCGAGGCGGGCAGGCCATAACCGAACATCACGTCCCTGAGGATGACGTTGCGGTCGATCGCGTAGGCGATGGCTTGGCGCACCGGCTTCTTCTGGAGTTGCGGATGGCGGCCGTTCAACTCCAGGACGCTCTGGGCCGGCGTCATCTCGTAGCCTTGGGTCGTCAGGTCGAGGACTGGATTGGTCTTCATCCGCGCGAGATCGGCATAGTTCACCGCGCTGTAGCCGGCGAAATGGGCTTCCCCGGCCTCCATGGCGGCCGAACGCGTTGCGGCATCCGGGATGAAGCGGGCGACGATACGATTGAGGTACGGTAGCCCTGGCCTCCAGTAATTCTCGTTGCGGTCGAGCCGCACGGACTGACCGCGCTCCCAGCTCACGAACTTGAACGGGCCGGTCCCGATCGGCTTGTTGGCGGTCGGGTTCTGAAGGACATCGGTTCCCTCGAACACCGATCGGCACAGGATCGGCAGGTCGCGCCCCGAGAGCGCTTTCATGATGTACGGGGCAGGGTTGGCGAGGCGCAGCACCGCGGTCATCGGATCGGGCGTATCGACTGCTACCAGTTCTGCAAGCATTACTGGGGCGACAGGATTATACTTCTTCAATATTTCCATAAAGGAGTATTGCACGTCCGCGCTGGTGAACGGCTTGCCGTTGTGAAAGGTCACGCCCTCCTGAAGTGTGAATGTGATGGTCTTGCCGTCCGGTGCGACATCCCACGACTTGGCGAGGTTGGGCCGTGGGTTCAAATCCCAGTCGTAGGTGCACAGACCTTCATAGACCTGGGTGGCAATTGGCGGGATGTTGCCGGCCGACACGGCGTAATGAGCTAAGGTCGAAGGCTCTGGATGCACGATCATCACCATCGTGCCGCCCCGCTTCGGTTCGGCTGCGCTTGCGCCGCTCGAGGCCGCGGCGAGACCGAGTGGGAGCGCCAGCACCGTGCGGCGGGAGAAATCAGTCAAGTGAGATGTGCGAGACAAGCCGAAGGACTCCTGAAGTTGAGGGGGCTTCAGCAACGGTCGTGCCACCGGGAGGACAAATTCATCCCATTATGATGTCGATTGATCGGGGGGATCTGCGCACGGCATCGAAGACCGCGTGAAAGCAAACTGGAAATAAGTCTTTATCTCCGATGCCGGATGCCTGAGTTCCGCCTCGGAACGAACTTTGCCATGAGCTGCGACCGAGCCGTCCCTGGCTCGCGTTTGGAGCCATTGAACACGATGCTCGAATCCGGACGGACGATCAGGCTCGGGATGCTTACCCCTTCGTCGAACAGCGTGCTCGAACCGATGACGGCGCGCATGCTGGACGGACAGGACGCGGTCACGGCCCATTTTTCACGCGTGCGCGTGACGCAGATCGGCTTGTCAGCCGTCGCACTGGGCCAATTCGCGCAGGATCCGATGCTCGCGGCCGCCGACCTGCTCGCCGATGCGCGAGTCACCTCGATCCTTTGGAACGGGACGGCGGGTGCCTGGCTTGGCTTCGACAATGACGTGGCGCTCGCAGCGGCGGTGACCGAGCGAACCGGCGTGCCGGCCTCGACCTCCGCGCTTGCTTTCCGCGACCTGTTTTGGCGACGCGGCATCGAACGCATTGGGCTGGTGACCCCCTATACCGGGGACGTCCAGGCGCAGATCCAGGCGAATTGGCGCTCCAGCGGGTTCGACTGCTCGGCAGAGCGGCATCTCGGTCTCTCAGAGAACTTCGAATTCGCTCTGGCCGGCGCAACCGAGATTGCAGGCATGGTGCGCGCCGTCGCGGCAGAGGGGGCGCAGGCCGCGGCTATCGTCTGCACCAACCTCGCGGGCGGCGCGATCGCCTCCGCCCTGGAGGCCGAACTGGGCATCCCAGTCTACGATTCGGTAGCGGTCAGCCTTTGGAAGGCCATGGACCTTGCCGGTGCAGGCACCGAGGCGATCATCGGATGGGGCGAAGTGTTCGCGATTGCCTGAGCGACCGGCCTTAGACCGGGTCGTCATCGGCTTTGCGGTGCTCGATCCACCGCTGCAAAGCCGGCGCGAAGCCGGTGGCGGGCTTGGCCGGCGGACGCGCGAAGCGGCCCGCCCGCGGCGGCTTTACGGCGAGCCGGACCATGACCTGCGCCTGCCCGAGCGCGGCCGAGAGCGGATCGATCAGCGGGACCGGGACCGCCTCGGCAATCCGTGCAGCCAGGCCGGTAAGCGGCGCTCCGGCTAGGATCACCGCGTCGGCACCATCCTCGGTCACAACTTGGTTCGCCAGGGCGACGATCTCTGCCTCAAGCTCGTGCTGAACCTCCGTGACCGACCGGAAGCCGACCGCAACCGACCGGACACAGGCGCATCGGGCAGAGAGTCCGGCCAGCAGCACCGCATCCTCGTACCAGGGCAGCAGAGTGCCCGAGAACGTCACGACACCAAAGCGCTGGCCGAGCATGCACGCGGTGAGCATCGCCGCCTCGGCCATCCCAACGACGGGCAGGTCGAACAGCTCGCGTGCCGCGATCAGGCCGGGATCGCCGAAAGCCGCGATCACGGCGGCGTCGAAGCCGGATTGGTGTTCGGCCAGAGTTTCCAGCACGGCTGCGCCGGCGAGCTGCGCCTCTGCTCGGCTCGCGATGTAGGGGAGGCCGTGCGCCGCCGTCAGTGCGGTGAGCCGCACGTCCGGGGCCAGCGCACTGGCGACGGCAGCCTCCATCCGGGCCGTCATGGCCGCCGAGGTGTTCGGGTTGACGAGGAGGATTCTCACGCCTCAGACGCGCGAACTCGGGCGGTAGAACGGCTCGTGCCGAGCGGGGTCGATATAGTCGGCGTAAAAGCGCCGGGCGTGAGGAAGGAGGGCCTTGGAGAGCTGACGCCGCTCGACCTCATCGTCTGACAGGGCGCGTGCCAAGTCGTCGTGCAGCGCCTTCAGGGCAGCGTCGCGGTCGACCCGGGTGAAACGGCCATCAGCGTAGAGCACCTCGCCGTCGCACAGCACCGTTGTGACACCGCCGGTCTTGGCACGCTGAATTACAGCGTCGAGTAGCGGCGTCTCGGCGTCGAGGTAGGGATATGCGATCTGGTCCCAGTCCAACAGCACGAGGTCGGCGGCCTTGCCGACCTCGATCGTGCCGAGGCTGTCGCCGAAGCCGGTGGTGCGGGCGCCTCCGACAGTCGCCATGCGCAGCACCTGGGCCATGCCCGGCACGTCGGCCTCGTCCATGCCGGGCACCCGGTGGGCGCGCAGCACAAGCCGCATCTCTTGGAGCATGTCGCGATCGTCGTTGATGCCTGCTTCGTCGAGTCCAATCGCGGTGTTGATGCCCTTCGCCTCGAAGCGGTTGAGAGCCGCCACCCCCGAACGCAGCCGGAAGTTCGAGGAGCAGTTGTGGCAGATGCAGGTTCCGGTCGCGGCCACGCGGTCGATGTCGGCCTCGTTCAGCCAGACGCCATGGCCGAGCGTCATACGCGGCCCCAGCAGGCCGAACCGGTCGAGATGTTCCACTGCCGTCCCGCCGCTGCGCTTTTCTGCGTAGGCTTTCTGGTAGGCGGTCTCGACCAGATGCATGTGCATCGGCACATTGTAGGATTCGGAGAGCCCGGACAGGCCCTCGAGCGCCGCGTCGGAGCACCAGTGGAGGTTGGCCGGGGCAAGCTGTATCTTGGCCCGTGCAGCCCCGGCCTGGCCTGAATGCAGGCTGCGGAATAGCGCGAAATTGTCCTCCAGTGACATCTGAAAGCGTTCGAACCAGCGCTTCATCGGATCTTGAAGCGAGGTCGGCAGGCTCGCCACGAAATCCATGTCCGCCTGGTAGACGAGTCGGTTCTGGTCGCGCACCGCGAAGCAGTACGAAACCCGCATGCCGATGTCGCGATAGGCACGCAGCACCTCGTTCGAGCGCGCCTCGACCTCCTCCAAAGAGCCGGGCATCCACCCGTGGATGTGCTGGACCGTGGTGATCCCGGAGCCGACCATCTCGAAGGCCGAGTAGAGAGTATCGAGATAGAGGTTCAGGTTGCGCGCCACCATGCGGGTGACGAACCAAAGCTCAAGCGGCATGTCGGGGGAGCCGAGCTGGACCGGCGTCAGACCGACATGGTGGTGCCCGTTGACGAAGCCAGGCAGCAGGATCTCGCGGCCCGAGCCGATCACGGGCACGTCGGGATAGCGCGCGTGCAGCTCCGCGTAGGTGCCGACCGCCTCGATCACCCCGTCCTTCTGGAGCACAGCTCCGTCGGCAACCTCCTCCCACCGCTCACGGTCGAGTGTGCGGGTGATCATCCGCCGGCTGCGAATCAACGATGTGGCCATGCTTCGGTCCGTTATGGTCGGAATTGGTCAGGCAAGCGCTTCCTGCTCGGCGAAGGCCCGATCGACCTCATCACGCAGGAGTTCGGTGAGATGCCGCCGCATCGCTTCGGCACCGGGCGAGAAAGGGTCGCGGGGGCGCGGCAGGGTGTTGACCACGATCGTTTTGATTCGGCCCGGACGCGCGGTGAACACCACCACTCGGTCGGCCAGCGCCACCGCCTCGTCGATGTGGTGGGTCACGAAAAGCACCGAGGCGCCGCTGTCGCGCCAGACATCGAGCAGGAAGTCCTGCATCTTCTGGCGGGTCTGCACGTCGAGCGCCGCGAAGGGTTCGTCCATCAGAAGGACTTTGGGGCGCATGGCCAGCGCCCGGGCAACCGCTACGCGCTGACGCATGCCCCCCGACAGCTCGTCGGGCCGCTTGTCGAACGCCTCGGCGAGGCCGACCCGCTGGAGGGCGGATCGCGCGATGCTCCGGCGCTCCGATTCCGGAACACCCTTTAGCGATAGGCCAAAGCTGACGTTCTGCCAGACGCTGAGCCAGGGGAAGAGCGAAGTCTCCTGAAAGATCAGGCTGCGTTCGGGGGATGGTCCAGCCACCGGTTCGCCAAAGGACTGGATCCGCCCCCCTGTGGCGGCCTCGAGCCCGGCGATCAGGTAGAGCAGCGTGCTCTTCCCGCAGCCGGACGGGCCGAGGAACACCACGAACTCGCCGGGCTGCACGTCGAGGTCAATGTCGCGCAGGGCCTCGTGGGCGCGGGCGGTGCCGGCGGCCCAGACCTTGGAAACACCGCGGCAGGACACAGCGTCGCTCTGGCCGGACACGGCCGGGCGATCGGTAACGGAGAGATGGTCAGAGGCCAAGGGAAGACCCCGCGTCGCGTGGCAGCCAATAGAGCATCCGCCGCTGAACCAGCCGAAACAGCAGATCAAAGGCAAAGCCGAGGAGGCCAATCAGCGTGATGGTGAAGAAGACCAGCGACGGGTTGAAGGTGTTACGCGCCAGCATGATCACCTGACCGAGCCCGTAGCCAACGCCGGTCGCCTCGGCGACGAGGACCACCATCCAGGCCCCGAACAGGTTGAGACGAAGCACTGCCAGAAGCCCCGGCAGGATCGCCGGCACGATCACTCGTGCGTAGATCTGGCGCTTCGACGCACCCATCGTCCGGGCGACGTTGATGTAGTTCCGGTTGACCCCGTCGATCTGATGGATGGTGGAGAGGACCATCGTGAAGAATAGGGCGATGAACACCATGAAGATCGCCGGAGCGTTGCCGATCCCGAACATGAAGATCGCCACCGGCAGCCACGCGATCGGCGAGACCGGCGCCAGGAGCGTGATGGTCGGCAAGGTCAGCCGCTCGAACAGCACGAAATAGCGGATCGCCACGCCGACCAGGATCGACAGGGTCGCGGCCAGGAACAGTCCTGCCAACACCCGGCCGGTAGAGGCCATCACTGTGATCAACACCGCCATGGCGGGGCTTGGGCCGGCGTTCATCCCGGTGCCGATCTGCCAGCGTTGGGCGGTGTTGAAGAAGCGTGCCTGCTCGACGAGGTTGCCGAGGAAGATGTGCGGCGGCGGCAGCAGCTTGGCATCGGCGATGCCGAACGCCCAGAGCAGCTCCCAGAGGCCGGCGAAGCAGCCGACTGAGACCAGCATCCAGCCGATCCGTTGCAGAAGCGGGACGAGCCCGTCGGGCAGAGCGAGGCGCTGCGCGAACGGGAGGCGCGGCTGGCCGTGCGGGACGGCGGCGGCGCGGGCGAGATCGATGGCCATCCGCTCAGGCCGACTTCAGCTTGAGCTTGCCGTAGAGCTCCGGGTTTTCGGCGATGACCTGTTCCAGCAGGGTCCAGTCGATCGCGTCGCGGCCGGGTTTCTTCTTAATGTAGCCCATCTCGGCGACGGAATCGGTCCGGTCGAGGATGAATTGGGTCTGGTTGCGGGCGTCCACCACCGAGGGCTGCCGGCCCATGGCGAGCTGGGCGTTGCTCATCGAGGTCTTGTAGTAGGAGCCGACGAGCTTGTTCAGGGCGGCCTGGGGGTCGCCCTCGGCCAGGGCCTGAGCCTTCATCATGCTCTTGATCAGAGCTTTAACGGCGCCCGGGTTCTTGGCCATCAGCTCATTGCGCACGGCGAGCACGCAGTCAGTATAGCCCTTACCGTAGATGTCGGTGCCGTCGGAGAGCTTTACGGCGCCCTTCACGTCGGTCAGCAGCGCCGTGCCGTAGGGCTCGATCGTGGAGATGATGTCGAGGGCGCCGGCGCGGAACGCCTCCACGGCCTCCGGGGTGGACCCCATGTAGCGGACCGTGATGTCCTTGAAGGCGACGCCGTTCTTCTTCAGCCAGTCGTAGGGCAGTACTTCGAGCGTATCGAGCTGGAAGGTGCCGAGCGTCTTGCCCTTGAGCTTCTCCGGACTGTCGAGGCCCGGCTGGGCTACGAGCACGCAGCCCTCGATGCCGCCGCCCGCCACGATCTTCACCGGGGCACCCGCATCGTAGAGTGCCATGAAGCTAGTGTAGGGCATCACGCCGGCATCGACCTGACCCATCCCGAGGAAGGTGACCTGATCCGAAAAGGTCGGCGTGTTCACGAAGTCGATGGTGAGACCGTCGTCCTTGGCGAGTTGCATCGCCTCGGCCAGGAAGAAGTTCAAATTGCAGAAGCCGGTCCCGTGCGTAGCCCGGATGCCGGTGGCCGCCGCGGCCTGGCCGATCGTGCCGGGCCCCACGGCGAGCGTGAGCGCCGCGGCAGTTCCGCCGAGAAAGCGTCTGCGGCTGGGCTTGAACCGTGAGAAATCGGGAACGCGATAATCGCCGTGACGGTCGCACATATCGGCTCTCCTCAGGAGGCGGATGTCGGAGTCTTTCAGGCGGTGCGCCGGCTCCCGGCCGGACGCGCGACGATGTCGAGGTCGTGACAGGGGCAAAGCGGTCGCGGAGATCCGGTCACCCGGCACCTCACAGTATCGACGGCACGCCAACCCGTAGTCGTCGCTTTGCGCGACGCTGCGCTGATGTGA
This sequence comes from Methylobacterium sp. J-072, assembly GCF_022829425.1. NCBI lineage: Bacteria > Pseudomonadati > Pseudomonadota > Alphaproteobacteria > Hyphomicrobiales > Methylobacteriaceae > Methylobacterium > Methylobacterium sp. J-072. The sequence goes on from NZ_JAKSYK010000057.1 coordinate 34,776, forward strand.
TGCTCACAAGAAGCGTGCCATTCGCGACCGAAACGTCTGGTAGGACGCGCCTCGACCGGCGCAGGCATTCCTGCGCCCCGGTGACGTGGGCTGGATGCACCCGCCCTCGTGATTTTGACGAAGTCGCGCCCCGTTTCCGACGGTTGAGAAGCTCGTAATTGATACGATAATTTTGACGTTCACAGCCGAAGACCGCCATTCGTGCGCGCATGTGCCGCCAATATGCGCAAGATCCTCGCCGGCCTGCAGCCTCTTTGACCTTCCCGGCTACCGAACATCGGCCGACAATCGGGCGCTCAACCCATGGGAGCTTCGGGATCGATGACGCATCTCACGCGGCGCAGCTTCGTCGGCACCGCGGCGCTGCTCGCGGCACCGGCTCTCATCCGGCCGGCCTTCGCCGCCGACACCGTCAAGCTCGGCTGCCTGTTCTCGTCATCCGGCACGATGGCCAATATTGAGGGCCGGCTGAACCACGTGGTCCGCATGGCCGCCGACGAGATCAACGGCCGCGGCGGCGTCAACGGGCGCCAGATCGAGGTGCTGACCTCCGATCCGGCCTCGGACTGGCCACTCTACGCGCAGGTCGGACGGCAGATGCTGCAGCAGGAGAAGGTCGCGGCCCTGTTCGGCTGCTGGACCTCCGTGTCCCGTAAATCGGTTCTGCCCGTCGTCGAGCAGAATGACGGGTTGTTGTTCTACCCGCTCCATTTCGAGGGCGACGAGAATTCCAAGAACGTCGTCTACGTGAACTCGCCGCCCGCGAGCTCCGTGCTGCCGGCGGTGGACTACCTGATGGGTCAGGACGGCGTCGGCGCGAAGCGCTTCTTCATGATCGGCTCGGACTACGTCTGGCCGCGCACGATCAACAAGCAGCTGAAGGGGTACTGGAAGAGCAAGGGGATCCCGGAAAGCGCGTGGCGCGAGGAATACGTCCCCTTCGGCTTCTCGAACTTCCAGACCCTCGTGAACCAGGTGCGCAGCTTCGCCAGCCAGCCCGGGGGCCAGCCGATCGTGGTGCTGACCGTCGTCGGCTCCTCGATCCCCGATTTCCTGCGCGAATTTGCCAACCAGGGCATCAGCGCCACCGACGTGCCGATCCTTGGGCTCGACATGGTGGAAGCGGATCTCGAGGGTCTCGATACCGGCAAGCTCGTCGGCCACCTGAACTGCTGGGCCTATCTCCAGGCCGCCAAGGGCGAGCGGAACAAGACGTTCCTCGGCGACTGGGCCTCATACGTAAAGGCCAAGAATGTCCCATTCAGTGCAGATACGGTGATCGATCCGATGGTCTCGGCCTACGACAGCGTCCATCTCTGGGCGCTGGCCGCCGCCAAGGCGGGCTCCTTCGCGGTTCCAGAGGTGCGCAAGGCCTTCGCGGGCCTCAGCTTCGACGACCCGTCGGGCTACACGCTGACCATGACGGGGGAGAACAACTACGTCTCCCGCGGCGTCTTCATCGGTTCGGTCAACGAGAAGCGCGGCTTCGACATGCTCTGGCAATCCGCCGACGCGCCGAAGCCGGTCCCGTTCAGCCCCTATGGTTGATCCGATTCGGCGTGCTCTCCTGGCGCTCTGGTGTCTGGCGCTCCTGGCAATCCCAGCCTCCGCAGCGCCGCTCGACCGGACGATGTTCGCCGGCTCCTTGTGCGGGGATGGCACCGCGCAGGTCGGCGCCGCCGAGGGGCTCGTCCGCGCCGGCGGCGATCTGCTGGCAGACGACCTCGCCTTCGCCGGGCGGCTCCTCGGCGCCCTCGCCGAGCGGCGCCTCACCTGCCCGCCGGACGGTGCCCTGCTGCTTGAGGGCCCGAATGCGGCGGAGGGCCAGGACGCCGTGACCGGCGCGCGCCGGCCGTCCGCCGAGGCACGCGCGCCGGTCCTCGGCCTGCGCCAGCGTGCCGCCGTCGAGACCGCACGCGGCGTGGTGGCGCTGCTCACCGAAGAGACGCCCGCGGCGCGCTCTGCCGGTCTCGCGGTCCTGGAACGGCGCATCGCCACCGTCCCGGCGGCGGTGCTCGATCGGGCGCGAAACGCGGAGACAGATGCTGCGCTGAAGGGGACGATCGCCGGCCTCGCCCAGGCGGCCGCCCTGTCCTCGCCCGATCCGACCCGGCGCCGGGCGGCGATCGCCGCCGTGGCCGCGAGCCCGTCCGGGGCCGCCGCGGCGCGGCTCGCCGCACTGAAGGGCGACCCCGCCTACGGTTCCGACCCGGCCTTCCGGGCCGCCCTCGATGCGGGTCTCGCCAAGGTCGGGCGTGCGGTCACGATCGGCGATGGCCTCGCGATCCTCTACAACGGCCTGAGCTTCGCCAGTATCCTCTTCATGGCGGCGGCCGGGCTCGCGATCATCTTTGGGCTGATGGGCGTGATCAACCTCGCGCAGGGCGAGTTCATCATGCTCGGCGCCTACGCCACCTACGGCGTGCAGGAGGCGCTGCGTCGGTTCGCCCCCGCGCTGCTCGACCTCTACCTCGTGGCGGCGATCCCGATCGCCTTCCTGGCGGTCGCCCTGGTCGGCATCGTCGTCGAGGCGCTGATCCTGCGCCACCTCTACCGGCGTCCGCTGATGAGCCTGCTCGCCACCTGGGCGGTGAGCCTGTTACTGGTGAACCTCGTGCGCGTCACCGTCGGCACCCAGAACCTCCAGTTCGCCATGCCGGCCTATGTCAGCGGCGGCGTGCCGCTCTACGCGGACTTCGTCGTCACCTGGAACCGCCTCTTCGCGATCGGCTTCGCGGCGGCGACGCTGGTCCTGACGCTCCTGATCCTGCGTCGCACCCCGCTCGGGCTCGATATCCGCGCCGTGACCCAGAATCGCGACATGGCCGCCTGCCTGGGGCTTCCGACCCGCCGGGTCGACCGGCTCGCCTTCGGGCTCGGCTCGGGGCTGGCAGGCCTCGCCGGCGTGGCTTTGTGCCCGATCTACAGCGTCAATCCCGGCATGGGATCGGGCTTCATCGTCGACAGCTTTATGGTCGTGGTGCTTGGCGGCGTCGGCAGCCTGGCCGGAACCCTGGTGGCGGCCCTCGGAGTTGGCGGCGCCAACGTGCTGATCGAGCCGATCTCGGGCGCGGTCGCCGCCAAGGTGATCGTGCTCGTTGGCATCATCCTGTTCCTGCAACGCCGGCCCGAGGGCCTGTTCGCGGTGCGGCGGCGGCGATGAGCGGCGCCGTGCAGCCGGCTCTGGCAAACCCCCTCGGACCGGCCCGCCGCACGGTGCTCGATTCCCTGGTCGCGGGCCTCGTCGGCCTCTGCCTTGCCGCTGCGGCGAGCCTTCTGGTCGCGCCGCCCGCGCCCTACCTCGTCAATGCGCTGGGCCAGCTTGCCGCTTTCGCGATCCTCGCGGTCTCCCTCGACCTCGTCTGGGGCTATCTCGGCATCCTCAGCCTCGGGCATGGGCTGTTCTTCGCGATCGGCGGCTATGTCTGCGCCATGCACCTGCTGGCCCACGGCGTCGCCGTGACCGGCGTGCTGCCGGATTTCGTGCAGTTCATGGGCTGGAAGAGCCTTCCGGCCTACTGGACCGGCCTCGACCACGCCCCCTACGCCTTCGTCCTCGCCCTGGCGCTCGCCGGCCTCGTCGCCTTCGTGTTCGGGCTCGCCTCGTTCCGCTCGCGGGTCAACGGCGTCTACTTCTCGATCATCAGCCAGGCGCTCGTCTACGTCGCGATGCTGCTGATGTACCGCAACGACACCGGGCTCGGCGGCAACAACGGCATGACGGGTTTCCCGCTGCTGTTCGGCTGGCCGATGGGTTCGCCCGGCGTGGTAACCGGCCTCGCGGTCACGGCCCTGCTGGCGCTGGCAGCGGTGCTCGTGGCCACCCGGCTGCTGGTCGGCAGTGCAGTCGGGCGCCGAATGCTTGCCTGCCGCGATGACGAGACCCGCCTGCGCACTCTCGGCTACAGCACCACCCGGTTGAAGCTCGGGATCTGGTGCCTCTCGGCCATGATCGCGGCGCTCGCCGGCATCCTGTACGTGCCGCAGGTCGGCATTATCAACCCGCGGGTGCTGGCGCCCGACCTTTCCATCGAGATCGCCGTCTGGGTCGCCATCGGCGGACTGGGACGGCTCGGCGGAGCGGTGATCGGTGCCATCCTGGTCAACGGCCTGAAGTTCTGGCTCAGCGCCGCGATGCCGGAGGCGTGGCCTTTCATCCTGTCGGGGCTGGTGCTCCTCGTGGTGCTGGGCCTGCCGAACGGCTTGCTCGATCTCGTGGGGTTGCGCCTACGCCCGACCTGGCTGCGGGGCACCCGATGAGCGCCCTCACAGTCGAGGCCCTGACCGTCGCCTTCGGCCGCTTCACGGCGCTCGATGCGGTGTCGCTCGCTGTCGACCCGGGCGAGGTGCGGGCGGTGATCGGCCCGAACGGCGCCGGCAAGACCACGCTGCTCGACGTGATCTCCGGTGTCACCAAGCCGGTATCGGGCCGGGTGATGCTCGGCGATCGCATCGACCTGACCAAGCGTTCCGAGGCCGAGATCGCCCGGGCTGGCGTGCGGAGGAAATTCCAAAAGCCCAGCGTCTTTCCGGCGCTCACCGTGCGCGAGAACCTTGAGATCGGCTGCGGGCCCGCGCTGGCGGCGCGCGAACGTCCCGCTCGCATTGCCTCGGTCCTGGGGGAGATCGGCCTCGCCCCGCGCGCTACGGTGCTCGCCAGCACCCTGGCGCATGGCGAGAAGCAGTGGCTGGAGATCGGGATGGTCCTGGCCGCCGAGCCCGCGCTCCTCCTGCTCGATGAACCCGTGGCCGGCCTGTCCGACGCAGAGACGGCCAAGACCGCCACGCTGATCCGAGCGCTCCGACGGCCGGACCGGGTGATCCTGGTGATTGAGCACGACATGGGCTTCGTCGAGGCCATCGCCGACCGGGTGACGGTCCTGCACGAGGGCCGGACGCTTTACGAGGGCAGCATGCCGGGCGCCCGGCGCGATGCCCGCGTGATCGAGGTCTTCCTCGGAAGATGACTCAAGCGTCCGCACCCGTGCGCCTCGGTGTCGAGGGGCTTGATCAGCATTACGGCAGTGCGCAGGTGCTGCGCGGGATCGGCCTCACGGTCGAGCCGGGGGCCTGCCTCGCCGTGCTCGGCCGCAACGGCGCCGGCAAGACCACGCTGCTGCGCTGCCTTACCGGCCTGATTCCGGCGAGCCGCGGCCGGATCGCCCTCGACGGGATCGACCTCACCCGCCTGTCCCCCGACCGGCGCGCCCGTGCGGGGCTCGCCTACGTGCCCCAAGGCCGCGAGATCTTTCCCGACCTGACGGTCGCCGAGAACCTGCGGGTCGCAGC
>NZ_JAKSYK010000080.1:0-51008 GCF_022829425.1 Methylobacterium sp. J-072
CCAGACCCGGATCAGCGGCACCGGCCGCGACATCGTGCTCGCGGTGGCGAGCCAGGGCGCGCGCATCGCCGACACCCTCAGCCAGACCGGCGCGAGCTTCGCCGAGACCGCGGACGTGCGCGTCCGGGCCATCGACGAGACGCTGGGCAGCCGCCTCTCCGCCCTGCAGGAGACCATCGCCCGCGGCGACATCCTGGCCGACCGCATCGGCCGCGACACCGCGACCTTGGGCGAGACCGTCGGAGCCCGTCTGGAGGAGATGGACCGCCTCATCACCGTCAAGGGCCAGGCGGTGGCCGAGACCATCGCGACCCGCGCCCGCGAGGCTGGCAGCCTGGTCGAGACCCATCTCGGCAATCTGGAGGCGCGCTCGGCCCAGCGCGCGGCCGAGATCGGCGAGGTCGTGGCGAACCTGGTCGACCACGTCGACGGCCGGATCGACTCCCGCGGCAAGGCCCTGAACGAGGCGCTGGCCGCCCGGACCGGGGAGATGGCCCGGATCATGGAAGAGGGCAGCCGCAACCTGGTCGCGGTGCTCGACGGCCGGGCCGAAGGGCTCGGGCAGGATATCGACCGGCGCACCGCCGAGATGGCCCGCCGCATCGCGGGCAGCGCGGAGCATTTCGATGCCGGCGTCATCAGCCGCCTGCAGGAGATCGCCAACGCCCTGGAGGAGCGCGCCCGCCTGGTGGACGAGAGCTTCGGCGTGCAGGCCTTCGAGGCGATCCGCCTGATCGAGGCGCGCACCCGCGCCGTGGACGAGGAACTGGCCGGCCGCACCCGCGACCTGGTCGCCACGATCACCGACCGCACCGGCTGGATCGACAAGGCGATGGCCGAGAGCATCGGCACCCTCACCGGCGCCGTCGCGGAATCGACGCGCGTTCTCGAAGCCTCGCTGTCGGGGCGCGTGCAGGAGATCGTCCAGCTGGTGGACGAGCGCGCCCAGAGCGCCGACGCCGCCCTGTCCGCCCGGACCGAGGCCGTGCGCGCGGCCTTCGCCGAGCGTTCGGAACTGCTGGCGAAGCTGATCGACGAGCGCATCACCGCCATGTCGAGCGAGCTCGACGAGAAGGGCCGGAGCGTGTTCGGCGCGATCGGCGGCCGCATCACCGAGTTGGCGCGCCTGTTCGACCGCGGCGGCACCTCGCTGGCCGAGCTGATCGACCAGCGTGGCGAGAGCGTCCTTTCCAAGCTGCAGCAGACCATCGCGGATGCCGAGCGGATGCTCGAGGCCGGCGAAGGACGCCTGGGCCACACCCTGTCGAGCCGCACCGCCGATATCAGCGGCCTGCTCGATGAGGGCGTGCGCTCGGTCCACGGCCTGCTCGACGACCGAACCAACCAGATCCGCGTGATGCTGGACGGCCATGCCGGCACCCTGGCCAGCACCCTCGACGGCCGCATGGGCCCGCTCAACGAGGCGCTGGACAGCCGCGGCCGTGCCCTGATCGCTGCCGTCGAGGACGCCTACGGCAACGCCGCCGGCAGCCTGGATTCCCGGACGCAGGCCCTCGGCAGCCTGTTCGACGAGCGTCTCGGCCACTTGGAGAACCTGGTCGAGGGCCGCGGCAACCGCCTCGCCGAGACCCTGGAGGCCCGCGCCCAGGGCCTTCGGACCCTGTTCGAGGAAGCCCACAACGCCCTCGACGCGGTGGTGGAAGGCGGCGGTGGCCGCTTCGCCGCCTCGGTCGACACGAAGATCCAGGCCCTGCGGACGATGCTGGAGGAGGCGCCCGCCGCCGTCACCGCCCTGGTCGAGACCCGGGAGCGCCAGCTCGCCGCCACCCTCGACAGCCGCACGCAGCGCCTGCGGGCCCTGTTCGAGGAGGCCCAGGCCGGCCTGCGCGACCTCGTGGAGGTACGCGGCCAGGAACTCGCCGACACGATCACGACCCGGACCGAGGGCCTGCGCCAGACCCTCGACGCCGCTCCCACCGACATGGCCGACCTGCTGGACGCGCGCTTCGCCGACCTGCGCGCCCTGTTCGAGCGGGCGCAGTCGGAGATCGACCGTCTGGTCGATGGCCGCAGCCGCGAGATCGCCGGGACGATCGAGCACCGCACCCAGGCCCTGCAGAGCGTGATCGAGCAGGCGAGCCCGGCCATCGCCGGCCTGATGGAGGCCCGGGAGCACCAGCTCGCCGAGGCGTTCGAGGCCCGCAGCGGGCAGCTTGAGGCCCTGTTCGAGCGGGCTCAAGCCGAGATCGACCGCATGGTCGATGGCCGTGGCCGTGAGATCGCCGGGACGATCGAGCATCGGACCCAGGCCCTGCAGACGGCGATCGAGCAGGCGAGCCCGGCCATTGCCGGCCTGATGGAGGCCCGGGAGCACCAGCTCGCCGAGGCCTTCGAGGCCCGCAGCGGCCAGCTCGAGGCCCTGTTCGCGCGGGCTCAGGCCGAGATCGACCGCATGGTCGATGGCCGCAGCCGCGAGATCGCCGGGACGATCGAGCATCGGACCGAGGCCCTGCAGAGGGCGATCGAGCAGGCAAGCCCGGCCATCGCCGGCCTGCTCGAAGCGCGCGAGACCCAGTTCGCCGAGACCCTTGAGGCCCGCAGCGGTCAGCTCCGGACCCTGTTCGAGCGGGCGCAGGCCAGTCTCGAAACCTCCGTGGAGAACCGCGGCCGGGAGATCGCCATGGCGGTCCAGGCGCGCACGCAGGACCTGCGCAACCTCCTCGACGCGGCCCCCATGGGCGTCGCCGCCCTCCTGGACGCCCGGATCGAGACCTTGCGCGCGACCTTCGACGAGGCGCGTTCGGCGATCGAGGCGCTCGTCGACGAGCGCAGCCAGTCGCTGCTCGACGCCGCGCAAGGCCGCACCGGCTCGCTGGTCGAGGCCTTCGACGCTCGGATCCGTGACCTGGACGGCGTGGTCGAAGGACGTACCGCCGCTCTGGTGCACTCCGTCGAGACGCAGACCGAGGCGCTGGCCCGGGGCGTCGACGCCCGCGCCGACGCCTTCACCCAGCGCATCGACAGCCGCATGCGGTTGTTCGCCACCCTGGTCGCCCAGCGCGCCGAGACGCTGGCCAACGCCTTCGACGACCGCCACGACGCCTTCGCCGGCCTCATGGACGAGCGCACCGCCAGCCTGGTGGCCGCCCTCGACGAGCGGGCGCGGGCGCATGCCGAGCAGGTCGACGCGCATAACGCTGCGCTGGCCGAGACGCTCAGCCGGCGCGAGGCCGCGCTGGCGGGCCTAATCGATGCCCGCACCGAGGCTTTGGGGGCCGGCTTCGAGCGCCGCGCCACCGCGCTCGGCGCCCTGGTCGATGCCCGCGGCGAGGCCCTGTCCCGCCGTCTCGCGGAGAGCGCCGAGGCGCTGGTCCGCGCCATCGAGGAGAAGGGCGGGGCGCTGATCGCCAGCGTCGACGGCAGCGGCCGTGCGGTCGGCGACAGCCTGGAAGGGCATGTCGCCCGCCTGCGCGCCGCCATCGACGGGCCGATGCTCGACCTGTCCCGCGCCCTGGCCGACCGGGCCGATTCGATCGAGCGTGTGCTGATCGAGACCGGCGTGCCGCTGGCCGAGACCCTGCGGCTGCAGACCGAGGAACTCGCCGCGCAGTCGCGGGCCTCGGCCGAGCTGCTCCGGGCCGCCATCGACGACGGTGCGGGCCGCGCCCTCACCGAGCTGTTCGAGACCAACGACCGGCTCGGCCGGGAGCTGGGCGCCGTCCTCCAGCGGATCGAGGGCGCCAACGCGGCGCTCGGCGAGCTGGTGTCCGGTGCCGGCACCAATCTCGGCGCGATCGAGCAGGGTCTGGCCGGCCGGGTCGAGCAGGTCCAGTCGGCGCTGCAGCGCATCGCCGCCGAGACCGGCCGCGCCACCGCGGGCGTCGCGGCCCAGGTCGAGGCCCTGCGCGAGGTCGCCAATACGGCGCTTCGCGAGGCGTCCGGCCTCGCCGAGACCCTTGATGGACGGGGCCGCGCGCTGAGCGAGCAGACGTCCGTGCACGTCTCGGCGCTCGACCGGGCGGCGTCCTCGCTCGCGGCGATCGAGGAGCGGCTTGGGGCGACCCTGTCGGGCCGCGAGGCGGCGCTGGCCGAGGCGCTGGCCGGCTTCGAGACCCGCGCCAGCGCCCTGGAGCAGCAGGGCGGCGCGCTCGCCGAGACGATCGAGCGCACGCTGCGCAGTGCCGAGGAGCGCGCCCGCGCCGTCGGCGAGTCGCTGACGCGCTCGGCCGAGGGTGCGGGGGCTTCGGTCACCAGCGCCTTCGAGGGCCTGAAGGACAGCGCCGGCGCCGAGAGCGAGAAGGCAGCCCAGGGCGTGCGCCAGGCCATCGAGGAGGCGGCGCGGGAGATGCGCAGCGGTCTCGACGAGGCGCAGACCAAGTTCGGCGCCTCCGTGTCGTCCCTGCGGGAGATGGCGGGCTCGATCCGGGGCGAACTCGACGCGACCCGCGCCGAACTCGCCCGGGGCGTCCTCGATCTGCCGCGCGAGACACAGGATGCCACCGGCGAGATGCGCCGGGTGGTGGCCGACCAGATCAAGGCCCTCAACGAGCTGTCGGCCCTGGTCTCCCGCACCACCCGCTCGGTGGACGTCGCCCAGCCGCAGGCCCAGCGGCGGGTGGCGGAGGGCGGTTCCCGCGCCGTCGCGGCGCCGCAGGCCAGCAGCGCTCCGGCCCCGTCCGCGGCGCCTGTCCAGACCGTGTCGGCTCCGGCCCTGCCGGCGCCCGCGGCTCCGGCGCGGTCCACCGCAGCCCCGGCCCGGATCGAGGCGCCCCGGCCCTCCGCGACCGCCCGCCCCGTCGCCATGACGGCCGGCGGTGCCAAGCGCGGCTGGCTGTCCGATCTGCTGACCCGCGCCTCCCTGGATGAGGACGACGATGCCGAGGCGGAGGCGACCAACGGCGCTGCTCCGGCGGGCCGCCCGTCCCAGACACCGGCCCAGGCAACGTCCCAGGCTCCTGCCGAGACCGGCCGGATCGCCCTGGACACGATCTCGACCGACATCGCCCGGATGATCGAGCACCGGACCGTGGTCGACCTGTGGGAGCGCTATCGCCGGGGCGAGCCGAACCTGTTCGACCCGCGCATCTACACGCCGCAGGGCCGGACCACCTTCGCGGAGATCCAGCGCCGCTACCGGTCGGATGCGGAGTTCCGCCGCAGCGTCGACCGCTACGTGGGTGAGTTCGAGCGGCTCTTGGGCGACGTGGTCAAGAACGACAGCGACGCCAAGCGGACCGACGCCTACCTCACCTCGGAGACCGGCAAGGTCTACACGATGTTGGCCCATGCCAGCGGGCGCTTCGACGGGGCGTAGGACCACAATCGGTGCGGGCGCTCAAAGCGCCCGCACCGGCGAAACGGTGCCAGAGCCCGTCTGACCGCCCGATGGCAGTCGTATGACGGTTCCGGCCAATGAATATCTCAATCTCCCCCCTCATCCTGAGGTGCCGAAGCGTAGCGGAGGCCTCGAAGGAGCCCTCCAGGGATCGCGCGGCTGGCTGGAGGGCTCCTTCGAGGCTGCTACGCAGCACCTCAGGATGAGGGCTTTGGTCGGAAAGATCGGCCGGACAGCCCTTTACAGGAGGCCGAGGCCGACCAGCTCGCGGCGTAGCGCTTCGGGCATCTCGGCGAGGTCGCCCGATTGCCCGGCCCCGAGATCGGCCGGCGCGTCGTGGGCCGTGAGGTAGCGCCAGCCCTGGAACGGGCGGCAGGGGCGGGGCGACACCGGAACGAGGCGCGGGTCGAAAACCAGCCGGCAGCGCGGGATACCGTCCTCGTCGGTCAGCTTCTCAATCGCGGTAATCGCCTGCCGGCAGGACAGGGTCCCGCGGATCACCCAGTAGATCGAGCCCTTGCCGGCAATCTCGCGATGGCGCTTCGGCAGGGTGCGGGTGACGTGGAACGGGCCGGCCGGCCGGCCCTCGCGCAGGGCCTCGGCCCGGTACCGCTCCTGACGGGCTTCGAGGTCGGCGATGGAGGCGGGTCCGACGCAGAGCTTGATCAGGTTCAGGGCCACGGGGGTTTTCTGCCTCACGACCCTCGGCGGGCGGGCGCCCCTGATAGCAGGGCCGCTCGGCGCCGTCAGGCGAACAGGGCGAGCCGCTGCTCCGGCGGCAGCGCGTCGATCGCCGCGAAGCTCAGGATCGTCGCCTCCGGCTCGGCGGCGGGTTCCGGGGCGGCGGTGTCAGGGTCGGCCCAATCCGCGTCGGGCCAGTCCTCTTCGGGTGCTGACTCGGCACCATCGTCCTGATCGACCACGTCGTCGTCGAGCATGACCGGGGCGGGCGCTTCGGCCGCGTCAAACATCTCGGCTTCCTCGACCGCCTCGGCCCCCTCCCGGTCCGAGACTGGCAGGAACACGATGTCCTCGTGGAGCGGCGGGCTGCCGGGGTGGGCGACGCGGGCCGCCGCCGTGACGGCCGGAACCTCGAGGGCGATGTAGCGGTCGATGTCGCTCTGGCAGAGATCGGACGGCGGGGCTTCCGGGCCGATCGCCGGATCGCGCGGCATCGGCGGGACCCGCTCGGGCTCGCCGCCCCAGATCGCGATCATCGACGCGAGCCGGTCTTCGAGGTAGCGCAGGGTGTAGACGATCCGGGCGGTGCGCTGGGCGGTGAGGTCCTGGAACGAGCAGGCGGTGTAGATCGCCGTCGCGTGCCGATCGAGGGTGTCGCAGGTCGGGGCGTCGGCGCCCCGCTCGCGCAGGGTCCAGGCCGCTTCCTGGATCGCCTCGGCCGAGCCGAGGATGTCGGAGGTCGCCTGCTCGGTCTCCCGCACGATGGCGTCCAGCGCCAGGGAAGCCTGGGTGAGGCGGGTCTGCTTGCTGTCGCGGGCGCTGATCGCGGCGATCTCGGCCTTGGTCTGGCTGATCGCCGCGGCCATCTCGACGAGATTGCCGTGCAACTGCCCGAAGGTCTGGTGGTCCCGGTCGGTGGTCACCGCGCGTTCGAGCCGGCTCATCGCCCCGAGCAGCATCTCGGTCTCGGCGGCGCGGTTGCGGCGGGCGTATTCGGCCAGGAACCAGCGCCCGCGCTCGGTGAGGCCGATCGTCGCCTCGATCGCTTCGTATTCGGCCGGGGCACTCGCGGGGGCAGAACCGGACATGGGATCCCTCCGAACCCGAAAGGCCGGTGCGGCGACGGCCGGCACACGGCACGACCCGGAGGTCCGCAAATTGACAGGGAGGGTTTAACGGGCGCTTACGGCGTCCGGGCTCCGAACCCGCCTCGTCCGAGAAACCCCCATCCGTGCTTCGTCCATCCGGCCCGGCGCGCCTGTCGCTGCTCTACGCCGTCGTCTTCACCGAGATCGGCATCGCGATGCCGTTCATGCCGCTCTGGCTCGATGGCCTCGGCCTCGATGCCGGCGTGATCGGCGTGCTCCTGGCCCTGCCGATCGCCACCCGGATCGTCGCGACGGCGCCGCTGATGAGCCTGCTCGACCGGGGCTTGGGCCCGCGCCGGCTGATCCTGCTCGGCAGCCTCGCCCTCAGCCTGACCTACGCGCTGATGCCCGGCGCCGCCGGGATCGGCTGGCCGTTTCTCGCGATGCTCGTGATCCTCAACGCCGTGGCTGGTGCGCCACTGGTCCCGTGCATCGACTACCTGACCCTGGCGGCCGTGCGCCGCGACGCCCGCCTGGTCTATGCCCGGATCCGGATGGCGGGCTCCATCGCGTTCCTGCTCGCCAACCTGGCGGGCGGCCTCCTGCTCTCGGCGCTCGGCGGCCAACTGGCGGTGCCGCTGCTGCTCACCGGCCTCGCCCTGGCGGCGGGACTCGTGGCCTGGCGCAGCCGGTCGGTCGTGGCCCTGCCCCAGGTCCCGGCCGGCGCCGTCCGGCCGCGCCTGCCGCTGACGCTCTGGCTGTGCATCGGCGCGGCGGCGGCGATTCAGGCGAGCCACGGAGCGATCTACGGGTTCGGCAGCATCTACTGGACGAGCCAGGGCATATCGCCGGTCTGGGTCGGCGCGCTCTGGGCCACCGGCGTTCTGGCCGAGATCGCGCTGTTTGCCGGCATCACTGCCCTGCCCGCGTCCTGGCGCAGCCCCGTGCGTCTCCTGACCCTCGGCGCCGGTGCGGCGATCCTGCGCGCCGTCGGCATGTACCTCCTCGGCGACCACCTGGCCGCCCTGGTCCCGCTCCAGGGCCTGCACGGCCTGACCTTCGGGGCGACGCAGCTCGGCGCGATGGCGGCGGTGTCGGCCTTCGCCCCCGAGGGCGCCCGGGGGCGGGCGCAGGGCACGCTCAGCGCCGTCAACGCGAGCATCTCCGTGGGCGCGACCCTGCTGAGCGGCGTTGCCTACCGGGCCGGCGGCCCCCTCGCCTTCCTGCTGATGGCGCCGCTCGCCGCCTGCGGGCTGGGCTTGGCGCTCGCCTCCGGCCGCGCCGAGGGGGTGACGTTGGACACGGATCGTCAACCGTAATGTCGACATAACCCCACGGCAGGGTGGTGCCTCCAATCGAGGAGTGAGGGTCTTGCTGAGCGAGGGCATGGTTCCCGGCGCGTCGCTGCGGGACCGGCCGGCGGAAGGCCGGTTGGCGCTCGACGGGCGCTGGACCGCCGATCAGGCGCCGACCGTTGAGGCGAACGCCGCGCGTCTCCTGGCCGCCGGCCGGGCCGGCGCCGTGGCGGTCGACCTGTCGGGGATCGAACGGCTGGATACGCTGGGCGCCTGGGTGCTCGAGCGGACCCGCGCCGAGATCGCGCAGGCGGGGGGCGCGCTGACCTATGTCGGCGTGCGGCCCGAGCACCGCACCCTGCTGGGCGAGGTCCGCCTGCGCGAGCCCGACCCCGCGGCACCGGCCCGGCCCGGCCGCATCCTCGGCGCCCTCGACACGGTCGGCCGCGAGACCGTGCGCGGCGGCCGGGAATTCGTCACCGCCCTCGCCTTCCTGGGCGAGGTGATCGCCGCCTGCGGGCGGGTCGCCCTGCGGCCGGGCACCTTCCGGGGCACGGCGCTGGTCAATCAGATCCAGCAGGTGGCGTTCAATGGCACGCCGATCATCGTGCTGATCTCGTTCCTGGTCGGCGGCATCGTCGCCCAGCAGGGCATCTTCCAGCTCCAGCGCTTCGGCGCCCAGACCTTCGTGGTGAACCTGATCGGGCTGCTGATCCTGCGCGAGATGGGCGTGCTGCTGACCTCGATCATGGTCGCGGGCCGGTCCGGCTCGGCGATCACCGCCGAGATCGGCTCGATGCGCATGCGCGAGGAGGTCGATGCCCTGCGGGTCATGGGCCTCGATCCCGTCGAGATCCTGATCGTGCCGCGGGTGCTGGCCCTGATGGTCGGCCTGCCGATGCTGACCCTGATCGGCGACATCGCCGCGCTCACCGGCGGCGGCCTCACCGCCATGCTGTACGGCGGCCTGACGCTGGATCAGTTCCTGGTCCGGCTCCAGGCGGCGGTGGGCGTGCACCACGTCATGGTCGGCCTGATCAAGGCGCCGTTCATGGCGCTGATCATCGGGATCCTCGCCACGATCGAGGGCTTCGCCGTGGAAGGCTCGGCCGAATCGCTCGGCCGCCACGTCACCGCCTCAGTCGTGAAGTCCATCTTCATGGTCATCGTCCTCGATGGATTGTTCGCGGTGTTCTTCGCCGCGATCGATTTCTGAGCCCGTCCTGATGATCGCCCCCGCCATGCCCGAGACCGAAGCCGGCCCCGCGCCCATCATCCGGGTGCGCGACCTCGTGGTCGGCTTCCGGGACCGCAACATCCTGAAAGGTCTGAACCTCGACATCCGGGCGGGCGAGATCATGGGCTTCGTCGGGCCCTCGGGCCAGGGCAAGTCGGTGCTGACCCGGACGATCCTCGGCCTCACGCCGAAACGGGCCGGCACGATCGAGGTGTTCGGCCGCGACGTCGACGGCATGACCCATGCCGAGCGCCGCCGCATGGAGCAGCGCTGGGGCGTGCTGTTCCAGCAGGGCGCCCTGTTCTCGGCGCTCACGGTCAAGCAGAACATCCAGATGCCGATGCGCGAGCACCTGAACCTGTCCGAGCGCCTGCTCGACGAGTTCGCCCGGCTCAAGATCGAGATGGTCGGCTTGCAACCGGACGCCGCCGACAAGCTGCCCTCGGAGCTGTCCGGCGGCATGATCAAGCGCGCGGCGCTCGCCCGCTCCTTGGCCCTCGATCCCGAGATCCTGTTCCTGGACGAGCCGACCTCGGGTCTCGACCCGATCGGCGCGGGCGAGTTCGACGACCTCGTCTCCACCCTGAAGGAGACGCTGGGCCTGACCGTGTTCATGGTCACCCACGACCTCGACAGCCTCTACACCGCCTGCGACCGCATCGCGGCGCTCGGCGACGGCCAGATCATCGCCGCCGGGACGATCGAGGAGATGCTGGCGAGCGACCATCCCTGGTTGCGTTCGTATTTCCACGGCAAGCGCGCCCGCGCCATCACCACAGGCGTGCCGGCGCATGCCTGACCGTCCCTTCCCCCTGATCCCGTCCCGCTCCCGTCCGGGATCGGCGACACGCAGCTCGGCCGGACTTGTTTCGCCGAGCGGAACCGCAGGCTGACCGCATGGAAACCCGCGCGAACTACGCCCTCATCGGGGCCTTCACCCTCGCCGTCATCCTGGCGGGTTTCGGCACCGTGCTGTGGCTCTCCGGCGGCTCGTCGCGGCAGGTCAGCCAGACCGTCCGCATCGTGTTCTCCGGCTCGGTCGGGGGCCTCTCCCGCGGATCGAGCGTGAACTTCAATGGCATCAAGGTCGGCGAGGTCACCGATATCCGCCTCGCCCCCCAGGACCCGCGCCGGGTGCTCGCCCAGATCAAGGTCGATCCCTCGACGCCGCTCCGGGCCGATACCCGCGCCCGCCTCGACTCGGCGATGCTGACCGGCGTCTCGGTGATCTCCCTGTCGGGCGGCAACGCCGACGCGCCGGTGCTCACGCCGATGGCCAACGGTGAGCCGCCGACGATCTTCGCCGATTCCTCCGACATGCAGGACATGATGGCGCTGGCCCGCCAGGTGGCGCAGCGCGCCGACGACATGCTGGCCCGCCTCGACCGGATCGTGGCCGGCAACGAGGGCGCGATCAACCGCGCGCTCACCAACGTCGAGGCGTTCTCGAAGACGCTGGCCGAGGCCGGCCCGAACATCGCGACCCTGGTCAAGGCGGTGGATGGGGTGAAGCTCGGCCACGTGATCGACAATGCCGACCGCTTCTCGGCGGCCCTGTCCAAGTCCAGCCCCGACATCGAGGGGGCGGTGCACGATGCCCGTTCGCTCGCGGCCAAGCTCAACGCCTCCGCCGACAAGATCGACGGGGTGCTCAACGGCGCTCAGAGCTTCCTCGGCTCCGCCGCCGGCCAGGAGGGCTCCAGCACGTTCACCGAGATCCGCGCCGCTGCGGTCTCGGTGCGCGACGCCGGCAAGGCCTTCCGCGTCATGTCGGAGAACCTCGATAAGCGCACCGCCAGCATCTCGACCAATTTCGGCCGGCTCAGCGGCACCGGACGCCGGGAGGTCGAGGCCCTGTCGGGGGACGGCCAGCGCACGCTGAACACCCTGAACCGCACCGTGCGCAGCCTGGAGCGCGACCCGAGCCAGGTGATCTTCGGCGGCAAGCCATCGTTGCCCGAATACAACGGCGGCCGGTGAAAGTGCCGCGCGCCGGGTCGATGTGTCCCGGCGCACGGCACGGATACGGGCGAGGGATAGTTTCTGCGGCATAGCTTATACAGCTCCGCCGCGCGTCGGCGGGGTTCCTCAGGTTGTGCGTATGGCCCGCTCGTCCCACCTCCTCGCCGCCGCTGCGCTGCTCGCCACCCTGCTGGGCGGCTGCGGTGGCGGCGCGGCACCGCTGACCTTCGATCTCGCGGCGTTGCCCCCGGCCGGGCGCCCGGTCGCGGCCGGCCGCTCGATCGCGGTCTCGGAGCCGGTGGGCATCCAGCCGTTCGAGGCCGATCGGATCATCGTGCGCGAAGGCGGCGGCGCCCTCGCCTTCCTGGGCGGCGGCCAATGGGCCGACCGGCTGCCGCGGCTGATCCAGACCCGCCTTCTCCAGAGCCTGGAGAATTCCGGCCGGCTCCGCTCGGTCAGCCGGCCCGGCGACAAGGTCGTGGCCGATTACCAGCTGATCAGCGAGATCCGCGCCTTCGACATCCAGGCGACGACCGGGGAGGCGGTGGTCGACCTGTCGCTGAAGCTGGTGGCCGACGGCACCGGCAAGGTCACCGCCGCCCGGATCTTCACCGCCCGGGTGCCGGTGGCGAAGATCGATGCCGGCAACGGCGCCCAAGCCCTCGACCAGGCGCTGACCATCGTGCTGGCCGACGTGGTGCGGTGGGTGAATACCGGGCGGTGACGTGGCGCGGCTTGAGCCGCGACACGGTCACTCCATCACCGCCGCCTTCAGGATCACCACCATGGTAGCCCGGGCCGGGCCTTCGGTGCAGCGGACGAGGTGCGGGCGGTCGCAGCGGTAGCGCAGGGACTCGCCGGCCCGGGCGCGTTGCACGCTGCCGCCGATCTCGACCTCGAACGCGCCCTCGGCCACCGAGAGCGATTCCACCGAGCCGCGCTGGTGCGGGTCCGAATCGAGCACGCCGCCGGGATCGGCCGTGACCTCGTACCATTGTAGCCACTCGATCGTCTTGATCCAGCCGGTGATCGCCAGCCGGACCTTGCCGTCTTCCGAGACCAGGATCGGCGTGTCCGCCCGGGAGGTCTTTTCGATGAACGGCTCCTCGTCGCCGGCCGCCAGGACCCGGTCGATCGACACGTCGAGCGCCTGGGACAGACGCCAGATCGTCGCCAGCGTCGGATTGGTCTCGTTGCGCTCGATCTGGCTGATGATCGATTTCGCCACGCCCGATTGCTCGGCGAGCTCCGACAGCGAGAGGTTGTAGGCCTTGCGCAGGCGCTGGATCGTCTTGCCGAGCTGGCCGGAGAGCACCTGCGCCCCGGTCAACAGGTCGCGTCCGCGCGCCCGGTCGGGCCGTTCCGCCTGGTCCTGCATCGTCACCGGTCCACCCAGGCCGTTCCGTTATCCGAACGATCGTGCGCTTCTTCAAACGCAATCGCCGTCCGGACGCAAGGCGGGCGCCCCCCTTAAGTTAGGGCCAGATCGCGTGAAAGTGGTGGACCGGTCCGTGACCGGAGCCGATCGCCAGCCGATCCGCCGCCATGAGCGCCGCCGTGAGGTAATCCTTGGCGGCCGCCACAGCCTCCGGCAGCGTCAGGCCCCGGGCCAGCCCGGCCGCGATCGCGGAGGACAGAGTGCAACCGGTGCCGTGGGTGTTCCGCGTGGCGAGGCGCGGGGCCGCGAAGGTCTGCGCGTGACCGTCGGCGGTTACAAGATGGTCGACGCTCATGGCGCCGGTCCCATGGCCGCCCTTGATCAGCACGGCGCGGGCGCCGAGCGCCACCAGCCGCCGGGCCTGGGCCGCGGCACCCGCCTCGTCTTCGGCCACGGCCTCGCCGAGCAGCACCGCCGCCTCCGGCAGGTTGGGGGTGATCAGGTCGGCCCGCGCCAGCAGCCGGTCCCGGAGCGCCGCCACGGCATCCTCCGAGATCAGCCGGTCGCCGCTTGTGGCGACCATCACGGGGTCGAGGACCACCGGGATCTTGCCGGCCTGCCGTGCCAGCCCGTCGGCGACCGCTTCGATCACCGCGATCTGCGACAGCATGCCGATCTTCACGGCGTCGACCGCGAGGTCGGAGAAGACGCTGTCGATCTGCCGAGCCACGAAATCGGCCGGCACGTCGTGGATGCCCTGGACGCCCCTTGTGTTCTGGGCCGTGAGTGCCGTGATCACGCTGGCGCCGTAGACGCCGAGCGCCGAGAAGGTCTTGAGGTCGGCCTGGATGCCGGCGCCGCCGCCGGAATCCGAGCCCGCGATGGTGACCGCGATCGGGCTAGCGCCGCTCATCGGGCGGCTCCCCGCGCCGTCAGGGCGGCGTCGATGGCCGCGCGCAGCTCCCGGGCGCGCTGCCGCACCGGCTCGGTCCCGAACAGGGCGGTGATCACCGCCACGCCGTCCGCCCCCGCGGCGATCACCGGGGCGGCGTTGTGCAGGCCGATCCCCGCGATGGCGCCGAGCGGCAGGCCCGCGCCCCGGGCGAGCCGGGCCCGGAAGGCGATGCGCGAAAACCCATCGAGGCCGACCGGCGGGTCGGGATTGTCCTTGCTGGTGGTGGCGAACACGCCGCCGATGCAGGCGTAATCGACCGGGAGCCGGTACAGCTCGTCGGCCTGGGCGGCGGTCTTGACGGTCAACCCGATGATCGCCCCCTCCCCCAGCAGGCGGCGCGCCTCGGCCGGGTGGAGATCGCTCTGGCCGAGATGGACGCCATCCGCCCCCGCCGCCAGGGCGAGATCGACCCGGTCGTTGACCAGAACCGGCACCCGGCCCCCCACGGCGGCCTGGATCGCCCGGATCCGCGCCAGGGCGGCGCGGGCATCCGGGATGTCCTTCTCGCGGTATTGAAGCAGGGTGGCGCCCCCCGTCACCGCGTCGGCGGCGAGCCGGGCGAGATGGTCCCCGTCCGCCCCGCAGATTCCGACATCGAGGAGACCGTAGAGCCGCAGGTCGACGGGCCGGCTCCCGGCCGTCGCGGAGATCGCGCTCGCTGCCATCGTGGTCGCCTGCTCCCGCCGGAATTGACCCCGCGCCGGCCCTACGCCGGCCCATCTCGGGCGGCCCTGTTTGGGCAGCGCCCGCCGGCTTGGCAACCCGTCCGGTCACACGGCCGCGTTGACGCGGGGCGATCCTGTCCCCCTATAGGGACGGATCCGGTCTGAAAAAATCCCGCGCCCGGCGGGAGAGGGTTTCGAGGGGCGATGACGGTCGGCGAGGCGCAGACGGGTGCGCGCGGGGTACAGGCCCTGCCGGAGCGCTCCTCCGTGGGCCTCGTCGCGGTGATCGTCGCGGCGACCAAGGGGGAGCCGCGTGCCCTGACCATCCGGGTCCCGGACCAGGCGCCGGGCCGCGGCGACGGCCTGCCGGCCGGGCCGCTCGTGCCCGAGCACGCCACCCTGGAGCGCGGCCTGCGCGCCTGGGTGGAGCGGCAGACCCATCAGCGCCTCGGCTATGTCGAGCAGCTCTATACCTTCGGCGACCGCGACCGCTCCGGCGGGGACGAGGCGCCGGAGGCGCACGCGCTCTCGGTGGCCTATCTCGCCCTGGTCCGCGAGGAGCGCCCGGCCGGCCTCGCCGAGGCGGCCTGGCAGAACTGGTATCGCTACCTCCCGTACGAGGACTTCCGCAAAGGCCGCCCGCCCCAGCTCGACGCGATCGAGAGCCGGCTCGCGGCCTGGGCGGCCGAGCCCGAGGATTGCGCCATCCGGACCCGCCGCCTCGACCGGCTCGGCCTCACCTTCGGGATGAACGGCGGCACCTGGAACGAGGAGCGGGTGCTGGAGCGCTACGAATTGCTGTTCGAGGCCGGCCTGATCCCGGAGGCGCGCGGCAATGCCGGCCCGGCGGTGCAGAACGACCCGACCGGCGTGCCCATGGCGTTCGACCACCGCCGGGTGCTCGCTACCGCGATCGGCCGCCTGCGCGGCAAGATCAAGTATCGCCCGGTGGTGTTCGAGTTGATGCCCCCGGCCTTCACCCTGCTCCAGCTCCAGCGCACCGTCGAAGCGCTGTCGGGCACGCAGCTGCACAAGCAGAATTTTCGCCGGCTCGTGGCCCAGCAGGGGCTGGTGGAGGAGACCGAAGCCCTGACCAGCGGCACCGCCGGCCGGCCGGCACGCTTGGTGCGCTTCCGCCGGGAGGTTCTTTTGGAGCGCCCGGCCCCGGGGCTGCGGCTGCCGTTGCGGCGGGTGGGGTGATGGGTGGATGAGCAATGGTTGCGTAGTGATCGTGCGAGATTTGTTGTACGTAGCTTCTTGCTCGGTCTATTTTCAGTATCAATGAGATGTTATCATAAAATATGATATTTAAAATCTAAACACGGCAAGTATAATTAATTATTGATGCATCGTTCGCTTAATATATTTCAGGAAGCGGATATAATGAAGTTTTCAGTGCAAAAATCGCCCATGCGTTCAAAAACCACTGCCGACCTTATTCATAGGCGGCGCGAGATATTAATCTTTCTTTGACTAAATCGTTGAATGCAGGGTCTGTTATTCCAATCTGCCGGAGAATGAGCGCCACGACACATGCGCATAGGAAGCGTTCGTCCGTCTGATTGACGGTAGGATGTCGTCCTTCATGGAATAAATTATTGCGTGTATCAATAAATCTCTTGGCCTCTTTTGCAAATGCAGGATCGAGACTATTTAAGAATTTTTTTAGTGCGCTGTTCCCGCCGGCCGCAATTTCTAAAGCTATCCAAATATTTGCATACCGAGAGGATTGATCGATTACATTTGTCGATCGGGCGATAAATCCGAATGCTAACTCTGCGCGCGATCTAATTTCGGTGGGGCAATTTTCGAAGGCTTCTTTCGCCGCTTGTAATGTGTCAGTGCTAAAAATGCGCCATGTGTTTGGATGAACGTGATTCTCTACAACCTTCGATACACGAGAAATTTGGTCTGGTTTGGAGAGATCGAATCTTTGCTCGAATACTAAATCAAGCATTGCTGTGTGACCGGCAACGAGAGTCAACAAGCCTCTAATAGAATCTGCACGACGCCTGATGTAGTCTTCGTTCTCATTGCAGATAGGCAATATTAGGAAGGCGTAATGCCCAGCTGGAACCACGCCTTGTCGTACATTGAGATTAGTCTTTATTTCTTCGCCATGAAAAGTAACGACTTCTTCAAAAATCAATTGAGGTTCCTGTTTCGCAATTGCCCTGAAACACATCGCAAATTTACCTCCCAGCGGGACTATTAGAGATTTTACCGCTGCGATTGCTGGCTCGTAGAGATCTGGAAATTCCGCTATGCCGCTGGAGTAGCCTCGCACCACAGCGCCAACTATCGTGGCATCGCTAAGCCATTCCAGGGGAATGAGTTTATAATAACTGCTGTCTTTCGGTTCGTTGATGCTCATGCCTAATCGTATCGCACAGGGCCTACGGTCGGAAGGCAATTTTCAGGATATTCGAATACAGCTAAGATTGGCTGTAATAGACCTTAAATGGCCGCAGATTTGCTGGCATCCTAACCGGAACCGCTACCTGTAGAGGTGATTCCTGTTCAGAAATCGACCGATCCGTCCCTCGTTTGCGTCGGCCTTAATCGCCTCTTCAATATGACCCCGCATCCGTCCGAACGGACACATAGCTCTGGCGAGCGCTCGGACAGGCCGAGCGTGTATGTCAGCACCAGGGTCCGTCCATCACAGACTGCTGCGGCGCTGATGCCGAACGTAGCCGGCGCCGGGTCACCCTGCTGCGCCGGCAAAGCCGATCGTGGAAGCGGCATTTTACCCCACGTCGTGTCAGGCGGGCATCAGGATATCCGCTGAGGGCCGCGCGGCGCGCCACAGCCACAACGCCGTCAGCACCAGCAGCAGAGTGGCGACGGCGCCGGTGCAGTCCAGGGCGTCCCAGCCGGCCCAGCGGCCGGGACCGAGGAGGCGCACCAGAACCGGGCCGACGATCTGTCCGGCGGCAAAGGCGGCGGTCATGCGGGCGAGAAGCGGCGTCGGGTTGTCGGGCCGCGCCTCGCGGGCCAGCTGCAGGCCCGCCATGGTGGCGACCATGAACGTGCCGCCCACCAGAACGGCCGAGGCCGCGACCGCCCAGAGGGCGTGGGCGACCAGGGGCAGGCCGGTGCCGAGCGCCATGACGCCCTGCGCCGCCGCCCAGAGGCGCTGGCGCGGCACGCGCGTCAGCCAGCGGGCCACGGCCGCGACCGACAGGGCCGCGGCCAGGCCGAACAGCGGCCAGGTCAAGCCGAACACTTTTGGGTCGGAGGCCAGTTCGCGGGCCATCGCCGGCAGGAACGTCGCCGGCACGATGTAGCCGAACCCGAAGATGCCGTAGCACAGGACCAGGGCCGCCTGCCCGCTGCGGAGGGGACGGGCGAAAGAAGCGGCTTCGCGCTCCTCGATCTCGGCCGGGGCCGTGCCCTGCCCCCGGGACAGGGACCAGACCAGCAGCGCGCCGAGCCCGGCGACCAGCCCCAGTTCGAGCCACAGCCGGGCCGCCGGCTGGATCCCGCCGAGCCAGGCCAGCGTGCCGGCGAGCGCGACGCCTAAGCCGACGCCGGTGTAGATCCAGGCCCCGAGCGCGCCGACCCGACGCCGGGCCAGCTCGGCGAGGCACCAGCCGCTCGCGCAGACCAGGGCCCAGGCGCTGAACACCCCGGCCAAGGCCCGCAGCCCGGCCCCGAGAGCGGCCGGCGCGTCGTGATCGACCGCCGCCATCGCCACCGTCATCAGCGCCACGCCGGCCAGGCTCAAGAGCAGGCCCAGCCGCGGATTGCCGGCGAACCACGAGGCCGTCAGGGCGCCGACCAGATATCCGACATAGTTCGCCGCGGCCCATTCGGCGCCCGCGGCGGCGCTGAGGGTGCCGTCGCGCATCATCAGCGGCATCAGCGGCGTAAACGCGAATCGGCCGATGCCCATGGCGACCGCCAGGGCGACGAGGCCGCTGCCGACGACCGGCCAGGGCGCGCGTTCGGAATCGGTTGGGGCGTGCTGGAGCGTGCTCATGTCGGCACCCCTTGAACACCCTCCCGATGTTCTTGGAAAATGAATTTTTGTGACGTACGTTTCTCGTCATGAGAACGATGGACCTCGACGACCTCGACATCTTCCGCAGCGTGGTGCGCGAGGGCGGGGTGACCCGGGCGGCGAAGCGGCTGCATCGGGTCCCGTCCAACGTTACGACCCGGATCAAGCAGTTCGAGGCGCGGCTGGGCGTCGCCTTGTTCCGCCGCGAGGGCCGCAGCCTGAGCCTCACCGAGGCCGGACGCACCCTCCTGGGCCATGCCGAGACGCTGCTGCGGATGGCCGATCTGGCCGAGCAGGAGTTGCGCAGCGGCGTCGTCCGCGGCGTCCTGCGGCTGGGCTCGCTGGAGAGCGCGGCGGGCGCGCGGCTGCCGCCGATCCTGTCGGCCTTCCACGCGCAGTTCCCCGACGTCACGATTGAGCTGCAGACCGGCACGACCCGGGCCATGCTGAGGCAACTGGAGCGCTTCGAGATCGAGGCGGCCTTCGTCTCCGAGCCGGTCGATCACGCAAGCTTGTCGTCGGTGCCGGCCTTCGACGAGGAACTGGTGCTGATCACCGGCCGGGATGCGCCCGGGATCGGCGATGGCTCCCGCCGCCGGACCCTGGTGGCGTTCCCGCACGGCTGCTCCTACCGGCAGCGCCTGATCGAGTGGCTGGCCGAAGAGGGGGCGTCCTACGACCGGGTTCTGGAGATGAGCTCGTACCACGCCATCGTGGCCTGCGTGGCGGCCGGCACCGGCATGGCCATCGTGCCGGCGGAAGTGCTCGACCACGCGGTGCTGAGTACGGCGGTCGAGCGCCATCCGCTGCCGCCGCACATGCGCCGCAACCGGACCCGCCTGGTCTGGTCAGGGGAGGCCAGCGCCGCCCTGTCCGCCCTCATGGCGCTCCTGCCCGATAGGGCCGAGACCGGCCGCGCAGCGTAGGTCGCGCGCCTGGACCATCGAACGCGCGCGCTGACGCCGAACCGGAATCCACTTCGGCTGCGAGCGCTCTAGCCGTAGGTATGATCGTCCGCCGGGAACCGCCCGGCCCGCACCTCGTCGGCATAGGCCTTCACGGCCTCCTCGATATGGCCGCGCAGCGACCCGAACTGGCGCACGAATTTCGGGGTGCGCTCGGACAGGCCGAGCATGTCCTCCAGCACCAGGATCTGCCCGTCGCAGACCGCCGAGGCGCCGATGCCGATCGTGGCGGCGGTGACCTGCGGGGACGTCGCGATCGCGCGCGCCACCGGCTCGACGATGCCCTCCAGCACGATCGCGAAGGCGCCGGCCTCGGAGATCGCTCGGGCGTCCTCCAGCAGGCGGCGCTCGTCGTCCGGCGCCCGGCCCTGGACCTTGAACCCGCCCATCGTGTTCACCGCCTGCGGCGTGAGGCCGATATGGCCCATCACCGGCACGCCGCGCTGGACCAGAAACGCCACCGTCTCGGCGAAATGGGCCCCGCCCTCCATCTTGATCGCCCCCGCCCCGGTTTCCTTGAGCACCC
This sequence comes from Methylobacterium sp. J-072, assembly GCF_022829425.1. Classification (NCBI taxonomy): domain Bacteria; kingdom Pseudomonadati; phylum Pseudomonadota; class Alphaproteobacteria; order Hyphomicrobiales; family Methylobacteriaceae; genus Methylobacterium; species Methylobacterium sp. J-072. Next base: position 20,055 of record NZ_JAKSYK010000080.1, read on the forward strand.
GAGCGGCGTTGAGGAAGGCCTGCTCCCGGCTCGCCTCGTAGGAGCCGAACGGCATGTCGACCACCACCAGTGCCTTGGCGGTGCCGCGGATCACCGCCTGCGCCTGCAGGATCATCATCTCCAGGGTGACGGGAATGGTCGATTCCATCCCGTGCATCACCATGCCGAGCGAATCGCCCACCAGGATGAAGTCGCAATAGGGATCGACGATGCCGGCGGTGTGGGCATGATAGGCGGTGAGCGCGATGATCTTGCGCCCCTCGGCCTTGCGCTTGCCGATGTCGATGGCTCGGAGCCGGCGGGACTGCACGACCTGCGACATGGTTCAGACCTCTTTCGGCATCCCGGTCGAGCGCGGGGTTCGTCCCCGTTCGGGCCACTGGATTCACAGGTTGCCGCCTGACGCCAACCCTTTGAAGTGCATGCGCTTTCCCCTCCCCCTTGCGGGGAGGGGCCAGGGGTGGTGCAGGATCGCGCGTGACGGTGCCTTCTGCACCACCCCCACCTCCAACTCCTCCCCGCAAGGGGGAGGAGCGCGCGTCGCGTTTTCGCCGGGCGATATACACCGCCCCGCCCCGCCGGTCAGCGCCCCGCCTGCGGCTCGGCCGCCGCCTTCCACACCGGATCCTCGCGCAGGGCCGTGGTCTCGTGCGTCTCCTGCCAGCCCTCGACGCCCTCGGGGAACCAGCGCACGCCGGTATAGCCCTTGCGGACCAGCCGCTTGGCCGCGTTCCAGCTGCCCCAGCACTCGACGTGGCAGAACACCACGACGGGCTTGGCCGGGTCGCCGCCGGTCAGCTCGGCGACCCGGGCGTAGAACAGGGCCTCGCGCTCCGGGGCCAGGGGCTCGGCCCCGGCCTCCGGCATCCAGACCGAGCCGGGGATCGAGGGATGCACCGGTAGCCAGAGCCGGCCGGCGGGGAAGTTCGACGGTTTGCGGTCGGGGGCGGCGACGTCGATCAGAACCGGCTTGTCCGGCCCCGCCATCAGCGCGGCGAGTTTTTCGGCATCGATCACCGCGGCGCCTGTCAGCGTCTGCGGGGTGTAGCCCTTCGGCGGGCCGGCATAGAGCCCCTCCGGCTCGGGCACGTTCACGGGCGAATCCGCCGGGGCGGCGGCGAGGCAGCCGATGGCGGCCAAGGCTGCCGCAAGCCGGCCGATCAGGATCAGACGCGCCATGGTCAGTTGGTCGGGCTCGGCGGGGTGAAGCTGTGCTGCCAGCTGCCGCCGGCATTGTCGCTCGCCGCGACCTTGAGCGGCTTGCCGTCCGGCTTGAATGCGAAGTTGATCACCGGGTTCGACGAGATCGAGATGTCGCCCGTCATGGTGAAGACCGTCGTGTCGCCGGCCGAGACGGTGAGCTTGTCGATGTAGCGGGCCGGCGTGTAGTCGCGGGTGACCTGGTTCATCTGCATGCCCGAAAAGTTCGGGTGACGGATCATCAGCGTCGCCTCCACGGGCTTGCCGGCTCCCGTCTCGGCGAACTTCATGCGCATGTCGCCCATGCCCTTCATGGCCTCCTCGTCGCTCATGCCCATCGGGGCGGAGCAGCCACCGGAGGCCTTCACGAACTGCTTGGCCTCGTAGAGCTTGCCGTCCTGGGTCTCCACTACGGCGTGCATGTCGGTGTAGTTGTTGACCCGCACCCGCAGCTTAAGCTCCGCCGGGTCGGCGGCCGGCCCGAACTCGAACTTGGCCGCGTAGGGCGCCGGGTTGTCGTCGATCACCAGCGACACCGCCTTGATCCGGGACGGCTCGGGCATGGTCAGGGTGATCGGCACCAGGGCGGCGTCGAGTGCCCGGGCCGGCGCGTCGATCTTCACCAGGCTGTTGGTGGTCTCGATGGCGCGGTCGCCGAAGATCGACTTGGCGATCTCCTGCCAGCGCGCGGTCCGCTCCTGCTCGGTGTCGGAGGCGCCGGCGGCCAGGGCCGGACCCGCCAGGGCGGAGGTGGCGAGGATGAGGGCGAGCGCTGCCGTGTGTGCGGTTCTGAGCGTCATGGCGTTTCTCCCGGGTGCTCTCAGTATGGCGTTTCTAAAAAACTATTCCCACTCGAGTTCCTGGTAGGCCACGGTGACGTTGCGGCCGTTATAGGTGTCGAACAGGGCCCATTTGTCCCGCTGGTCCCGGGCGACGCTGGCCACCGCCTTGTCGATCGGGACATCCTTGGCGATCGCCGCGCGGGTGCCGTCGCGCAGCGCCGTCAGGTAGCCGGAAAGGTCGGCGAGCGCGGGGGCGAGATCGACCGAGACCGGCCCGTGGCCCGGCACCGCCCGGGTCGCGCCCATGCCCTTCAGCCACTCGATCTCTTTGAGCCAGCCCCTGAGGCTGCCGTCGAGCGACGGGATCCGGTTCACGAACAGCAGGTCGGCGGGGAACAGCAGGCCGCTGCCGGAATCGCGCATCGACAGGTCGCAGGTGGTATGGGCCGGCCCGTGTGCCGTGAAGGTCAGGCGGCGGTCGCCGAGGTCGATCTCGGCGGTGTCGGCCACGCTCATCGTCGGGTAGACCACCGGGCCGGTGCGATCGGCGCCGAGCAACTCGACCAGGCGCTGACGGTAGAACTCGCCCCGGGCACCCAGCGCCTCGGTGAGCTTGGCGTGGCCGATGAAGACCGGCCTGTCCTGCACGAAGGCCCCGGCCCCGAACACGTGGTCCGGGTGGACATGGGTGAGCACCACATGGGTGATCGGCTTTGGGGTCCGCTTGGCGATCTCGGCTCGCAGCCACTGGCCGTCCGCGAGGCTGCCGCCGGTCTCGGTGACGAGCACGCCGTCCCGGCCGATGAGGAAACCGATATTAGCGATGGCGTCGGCATTGTCGGCGGTGGCGTCGGCGATCAGGCCCTGGCGCATAAAGATGCCCGGGCCGACCTCCTCCAGCGTGAAGCTCTCGGCGGCGCGCCCCAGGCTCGGCAGGCAGCACAGGCAAAGGCCGGCGAACAGGGCGTGACGCCGCGACAGGGTGCGGCCCGCGGCGGCGGGTTCGCCTGGATGGACGGCGGATGCCGTCATGCCGGAACCTCCCTGTTTGGCGTCTCTCACACAAGGCCTGGTGGCCGGGTGTTCTCCCGCCGAGCACGACAGTGCAGCGGGCGATGTGTGAGGTGTTCTTATTGCCTACCATTAAGTAGGTAGATCTTTGCGCGGTCAAGTGGCAGATTGGCCGCCCGGCGCCCGGCGGTCACACGTTCGCGCGAGCCGAGAGAGACGTTGTCCGAGCGATGCGAGACACCCGCGCCGAGCTGCTGAGTCAGGCCGAGACCCTGGTCCGGGGGCGCGGCTATGCCGGGTTCAGCTACGCCGACCTCGCCGAGGCGGTGAGCATCCGCAAGGCAAGCATCCACCATCACTTCCCCACCAAGGTCGATCTCGGGGCCGCCCTGGTGGCCGCCTACGCGGCCCGCTACGACGCCGCGCTCACGACGATCCGGGCCGAGGTGCCGGACGGACCGGGCCGGATCGCGGCCTATGGAAAGCTCTATCTCGGCGGCGTCGAGCAAGGGCTCGGCTGCCTGTGCGCGGCCCTCGCGATCGAGGGCGAGGCCCTGCCCGAGCGCCTGCGCGGCGACATCGCGACGTTCTTCGAGGGGCATCTCGCCTGGCTGGAGGCGGTCCTGCGTGAGGGTCAGGTGGACGGCAGCGTGCGGTCCGGTCCGGAGCCCGCGGTGCTCGCCCGCTACGTCATCGCCACCCTGGAGGGGGCGCTGCTGATGGAGCGGCTGTTCGCGAGCCCCACGGCCTTCGCGGGGACCCTGGCGGTGCTGGTCGACGGCCTCAGGCCGCAGACGCGGTGAAGCGGGCAAACCCATCCGCCCGCAGCCGGCAGGCCGGGCAGGTGCCGCAGCCGTAGCCCCAGGCGTGGCGCGCCCCGCGCTCGCCGAGATAGCAGGTGTGGCTGTCCTCGACGATCAGCTCGACCAGCGGGCGCCCGCCCAGCGCCTCGGCGAGACCCCAGGTCTGCGCCTTGTCGAGCCACATCAGCGGCGTGTGCAGCACGAACCGGCGCTCCATGCCGAGGTTGAGCGCCACCTGCAGCGCCTTGATCGTATCGTCCCGGCAATCGGGATAGCCGGAATAGTCGGTCTCGCACATGCCGCCGACCACGTGCCGGATGCCGCGCCGATAGGCGAGCGCCGCCGCGAAGGTCAGGAACACGAGGTTGCGGCCGGGCACGAAGGTGTTGGGCAGGCCCGATTCCTCGAACCCGATCTCGGCGTCCCGGGTCAGCGCCGTCTCGGAGATTTTTCCCAAAGCGTCGAGCGCGACCGTGTGATCCTCGCCGAGGCGCAAGACCCAGGCCGGCTGGACGCGGCCCATGCCGGCGCGCAGGACGGCCCGGCGTTCGAGCTCGACCCGGTGGCGCTGGCCGTAATCGAAGCCCAGGGTCTCCACATGGTCGAACCGGTCGAGCGCCCAGGCGAGGCAGGTGGCCGAATCCTGGCCGCCGGAGAACAGCACCAGCGCCGACCGGTCGCCGATGATCGCAGCGTCAGTCGCCATCGTACTCCGCCCAGGACATCGGCGTCTCCGCGACCCGCACCCGGGCGAGCCCCGGCAGGTCCGGCCGCAGCCGATGCCAGATCCAGGCCGCGATGTTCTCCGCGGTCGGGTTCTCCAGCCCCTCGATCTCGTTGAGGCAATGGTGGTCGAGCCGCTCCAGCAGCGGACCGAAGATCTTTTCGATGTCGTAGAAGTCGATCACCCAGCCGGTCTGCGGATCCACGGGCCCGGAGACGGTCAGCTCGACCCGGTAGGAATGCCCGTGCATCCGGTGGCAGCGATGCGTCGCGGGCACGTTCGGCAGCCGGTGGGCCGCCTCGAAGGTGAAGGCTTGGGTGATGTTCATCATGTTCGTCGCAGCGATCCCACCCGCGCCCTCATCCTGAGGTGCCCGACGATCGAAGATCGACGGGACTCGAAGGAGCCCTCCAGGGATCGCCGCGAATCCTGAAACCCTCCTTCGAGGGCTCCGCTTCGCTGCGCCACCTCAGGATGAGGTGATCTGGTGGGAGGGACGCGGGATCGACGGATCCGTTATCGGTTCCGCCCGGTATAGCATCGAATCGTGGCCCGCGCGCCTACCCGCCGCTCTTGCCCGAAACCCCCGCCTGGGCGAAGGTCGCCATGCCGGTGTGGCAGGCGAGCGCGCCCTTGAGCAGGCCGATCGCCATGGCGGCGCCCGAGCCCTCGCCGAGCCGCATCCCCAGGGCCAGCAGCGGCACGAGGCCGAGCCGCTCCAGCACCTCCGCGTGGACGCCCTCCGCGGAGACGTGGCCGGCCAGGCAATGGTCGAGGGCCGACGGGTCGGCGGCGTGGAGCAGCGCCGCCGCCGCGGTGGCGACGTAGCCGTCGATCACCACCGGGATGCGCTGCAGGCGCGCGGCCAGGATCGCCCCGGCCATGGCGGCGATCTCGCGGCCGCCGAGCCGGGCCAGCACCTGGAGCGGGTCCCCGAGATGGCCGGCATGGTAAGCCAGCGCCGCCTCCACGGCCGCCACCTTCCGGGCTAGGCCGTCCTGATCGATTCCGGTGCCGCGCCCGACCCAGTGGGCGGGCTCGCCCCCGAACAGGGCGGCATAGAGGGCGGCCGCCACCGTGGTGTTGCCGATGCCCATCTCGCCGATGCCGAGGCAATCAGTGCCGGCGGCCACCGCCTCCATGCCGAACGCCATGGTCGCCACCGTGGCGCGCTCGTCCAGCGCCGGCCCCTCGGTGATGTCGCCGGTCGGCATGTCGAGGGCGAGGTCGAACACCTTGAAGCCGAGCCCGTAGGCCGCGCAGATCTGGTTGATCGCCGCCCCGCCGGCGGCGAAATTGTCGAGCATCTGGCGGTTGACCGCGTCCGGGAAGGCCGAGACGCCCTTGCGCGTCACCCCGTGGCTGCCGGCGAAGACGCAGACCAGCGGCCGGTCGAGGCTCGGCGGCGCCTTGCCCTGCCAGGCCGCCAGCCAGGACACGAGGTTTTCCAGCCGCCCCAGGGAGCCCGCCGGCTTGGTCAGGGTCGCGTCGCGGGCGGCCACCGCCTCCTGCGCGTCCCGGTCGGGGCCCGGCATCGCCTTGAGCAGGTTGCGGATATCGTCGAACGGGCCCGGATCTGTCTTTGCGGCGTCGGTCATGGCGGCGATGATTTCCTGTGGGCGCCCGCGAACGGGGAGACGACGGCGTATCGGGGCGACTATAGTGATCCTGCGCCGCCCGACCGTTCGCGATCGGCTCGCCCCGCCGGGGGCGGTGGGGGAGAGACCGCGATGGACAGGCAGACCGGCGGGGAGGCCGATTGGCCCGGGCGCGGCGCCCTCTACGACCTCGCCGGGTGCCTGCGGTTCTACTCCCGCCTGCCCGTGCCGCAACTGCCCGGTGAGCCGGACCCGCACCGGGTCCCCGATTTCACCGCCCTCCCCCGCATGCTGCCCCTCGCCGGCCTGATCCTCGCTCTCCCCGCCGCCCTGACGCTGACGGTGGGCTGGTGGATCGGGCTCGGGCCGTTCCTGGCCGCGACCCTGGCGGTAGCCGTGATGGTCCTGGCCACGGGGGCGCTCCACGAGGACGGCCTGGCCGACGTCGCCGACGGCTTCGGCGGCGGTGCCACCCTCGAGCGCCGCCTGGAGATCATGCGCGACAGCCGGATCGGCGCCTATGGCGGGGCGGCCCTGGTCCTGGCGCTGGCGCTGCGCATCGGCGCGCTGGCGACGCTCCTCGACCGCACCGGCTACGCGGCCGCGACCGCGCTGATCCTGGTCGCCGCCCTGTCGCGGCTCGCGGCGCTCGCCCCGATGGTGCTGCTGCCGCCGGCCCGGCCGGGCGGCCTCTCCGCCGCGGTCGGCCGCCCGGACCGGGCGAGTCTCTGGATCGCCCTCGGGATCGGTCTCGGGGTGGCGCTCGCCGGCGTAATCCTCGGCCTGCCGCTGCGCGGCGTCGCGCTGGCGATCCTGTGCGCCGGCCTCGCGGCACTGGCCCTCACCCGCCTCGCCCGGCACAAGATCGGCGGCCAGACCGGCGACGTGATCGGCGCCTGCCAGCAGGTGTCCGAGATCGCGGCGCTGCTGGCCCTGGTGGCGGCGGATTGAGACCGGTCTGCCGTTCCGACATGATGGCCTTGGACAGGCGATCTGTCGCAAGCCGTGGAGCCATCGCCATGACGGCCGATTTGCAGCGCGGACCAACGCTCGAGGATCTCATCACCTCGGATCCCGAAATCATGAGCGGCCGACGCGTCTTCCGGGGGACCCGCGTGCCCGTCGAGGTGCTGTTCGAGAACCTGGCCGACGGCCTCTCGGTCGACGAGATCCTGGACGCCTATCAGACCCTCGATCGGGACGACGTGGTCCGGGTCCTCACGCTCGCGTCCCGGTCCCTGGCGGGTTCGGAAGCGGCGTGAGGGTGGTTCTGGACGAGGGCGTGCCGAGGCAGCTCGCGGACGCGTTGCGCGCGCACGGCGTCGACGCCGACCGCTTCAGAACGGCCTGGAAGAGCGTCAGCAATGGCGCATTGATCCGAGCCGCGGAGGCCGCCGGCTATGCCGTCCTGGTGACGAACGACAAGAATATCGCCGACCAGCAGAGTCTCGCCGGACGTACGCTCACCGTCGTCGCCTTACCGCTCAATCGGCGCTCCGCCGTGATGGCGCGGGTCGCCGATATCGCCGACACCATCCGCAGGACCGCGCCCGGACAGCATGTCACGATGAGTCTCGACGGCCGGCGCCTCGTGCGGAGTATCGCGGGCGGTCTTCTGGTCGAGGAGGCATGGCCGAGCGTGCCGCCATTCCCGCCGTGAGGCCTTGATCGGGCCACGATCCCTCGGCCAAGGATCGGCGATGTCGCCCGCGCCCAAACCCTCCTCCCCCTGCACCAAGGTTTGCGTCCTCGACGCCGCCAGCGGGCTGTGCCGCGGCTGCGGGCGCAGCCGCGACGAGATCGCCGCCTGGGGCGGGATGCCGGAGGCGACGCGCCGGACCATCATGGCCGGGCTTCAGGACCGGATGCGCGCGGCCGGTTTCGTGCCCCTGGAGGAGCCGCTGCCGTTATGATCTATCTCGGGCTCGCCGCCATCGCGCTGGTCACGGCCGTGCTGGTCTTGAGTGACGGCAGCGACAGCCTCGGCGGCGTGATCGAGCCCGATCACTTGGCCGCCCTCGCCTCCACCGGCGGCATCCTGGCCCTGGTGGTTGCCGGCTACTGGCGGCAATTCAGGTCCGCACTCGGCCCGAACCTGCGCGCGCTCTTCGCCTGGGCGCTGATCGGGCTCGCCCTGGTGATCGGCTACAGTTATCGCGACCGGTTCCAGGGCGTCGGCGCCCGGGTGCTCGGCGATCTGCGGCCCGGCTCGGCGGTGTCCGGTCCCGGCGGCACGGTGACGATTACCCGCCGGGCGGACGGCGACTTTCGGGTCGAGGCCGAGGTCAACGGCCGGGTGCAGCCGTTCCTGTTCGATACCGGGGCGAGCAGCGTCGTGCTGACCGCCGAGAACGCCGCGGCCTTGGGGCTCACGCCGGCGCCGGCCGACTTCACCGCCCGGGTCGCCACCGCCAACGGTCTCGCCTATGCCGCGCCGATCCAGCTGGATTCGCTGCGCATCGGCACGATCACCGAGCGGCGGGTGAACGCCATGGTGGCGCGGCCCGGCTCGCTCGCCGGCAACCTGCTGGGCCAGACCTTCCTGACGCGCCTGTCCGCCTACGAGGTCCGGGGCGACCGGCTGATCCTGAGCCCGCCCTGAGGCGTTCAGGCTGCCCGCGCCTCCGGCACTTCGCGCGAGACCGTCGCCACCGCGTCCCGCAGGGTCTGGAGGCCGGCCTCTTGCCGCATCCCGTGGGTCGAGAGGTGGCGCCGGAAGGCGCGGGCGCCGGGCCGGCCGTTGAACAGGCCGAGCATATGGCGGGTGATCGCGTGCAGGCGCTCGCCGCGCGCCAGGGCGGCGGCGACGTAAGGCTCGAACGCCTCGACGGCCGCGAACGCGTCCGGCACTGGCGCCGGCACGCCGAACAGTTCGGGATCGACGCCGAGCAGCAGTGCCGGCTCGGTATAGGCGGCCCGCCCGACCATCGCGCCGTCCACCTCGTCGAGGCGCGCGCGCACCGCATCCAGGTCGCGCAGGCCGCCGTTGACCGCCACCGGCAGGGCGCCGAGCCGCCGCTTCAGCCGCGCGGCGCGGCCGTAATCGAGGGGCGGCACGTCGCGGTTCTCCTTGGGCGACAGGCCCTGGAGCCAGGCCTTGCGGGCATGGACGATCAGCCCGTCCACCCCGGCGGCCACGACCGCGTCGGCGAGCGCGTCGAGGGCCGCTTCCGGGTCTTGGTCGTCGACGCCGATCCGGCATTTCACCGTCACCGGCACGGAGACGGCGGCCTTCAGGGCGGCCACGCAGTCGCCGACCAGGGCCGGCTCGCGCATCAGGCAGGCGCCGAACCGGCCGTCCTGCACCCGGTCCGACGGGCAGCCGACATTGAGGTTGATCTCCGCGTAGCCGAAATCTGCCGCGATCCGCGCGGCCTGCGCCAGCTCGCCCGGGTCCGACCCGCCGAGCTGCATCGCCACCGGGTGCTCCATCGCCGAGAAGCCGAGCAGCCGCTCGCGCGGCCCGTGCAGCACCGCGCCGGTGGTGACCATCTCGGTGTAGAGTCGCGCCCGCGCCGACAGGGTGCGATGGAAGGCGCGGCAATGCCGATCCGTCCAGTCCATCATCGGGGCGACGGAGAACCGCCATCCCGGAAGTGCGCCGCCCATCTCAGCCGCCGTCACGTGTGCCAGATCCGTGTTGACCCGTGTCCTGCCGGCGCACCGCACCTTGGGGCGCGGTCGGTATCGTCCGGTGGATCAAGGAGAAGACCCCGTTGATACCACGGGCGGACGAGCCTCGAAAAGCGCTCGGGTGTGGGACACCGCCCGGGTGGTGCGCCTGGCGGTGTTCCCGAATGCAGAAAGCAGGAACGGTCCGGCTCAGAACACCGGCATCGCCCCGGCCACGGTGATGAGCGCGCCGGACGTGTAGCTGCTGTCCTCGGAGGCCAGCATCACGTAGGCGGAGGCGAGCTCGGCCGGCTGGCCGGGGCGGCCGAACGGCACCTGGTCGCCGAAGGATTTGACCGAATCCTGGCTCATCCCGGACGGGATGAACGGCGTCCAGATCGGGCCGGGCAGCACGCCGTTCACCCGGATGCCCTTCTCGGCCAAGAGCTGCGCGAGGCTCAGCACGAGGTTGCTCAGTGCCCCCTTGGTGGCGCTGTAGGCCAGGAGCGACGGCATCGGGTGCTTGGAGTTCACCGAGGAGGTGAAGATCACCGAGGCGCCGGGCTTCAGGTGGGCCAAAGCTGCCTTGGTCACGTAGAACGGGCCGAACACGTTCGTGCGGAAATGGTCCTCGAAGATGGTGTCTTCGATGGAATCCAGGCCCTGGTTCGGCTGCTGGAACGCGCCGTTATTGACCAGCACGTCGAGCCGGCCGAAGGTCTCGACGGTGCGGGCGACGATCGAGCGGCCATAGGCCGGGTCCTTGAGGTCGCCGGGCAGCAGCAGCGCGCGCCGGCCCGCCTTCTCGATCCAGCCGCTCACCGCCTCGGCGTCCGCCTGCTCCTCGGGCAGGTACGAGATGGCGATGTCGGCCCCCTCGCGGGCATAGGCGATCGCCACCGCGCGGCCGATGCCGCTATCGCCGCCGGTGATTAGCGCGACCTGGCCGGTGAGCTTGCCGGAGCCCTTGTAGCTGTCCTCGCCGTGATCGGGCTCGGGCGCCATCCGGCCGGTCTTGCCCGGAAAGCTCTGCGGCTGCGCCTCGAAGGGCGGACGTGGGTACTTTTGCAGCGGATCGGTGGTCATGCGGGGTCTCGCGTTGGGATATGAGTCCAACGGGGGGCCGCCCGGCCTGTTCCTGCGCTCCGCCGACGCGCCGAGCTGGCGTGACGACACAGGGCAGCAACAGGCGGCCTTCAGTCTCCGGCCCGAGGGAGACGGCGCCATGATCGAGTTTCAACCGGTGGATCGGGTTGCGCGCATCATCGACCGAGCGCTGCTCGGCGCCGCGATGGTGTCGCTGACCTTCGGCCTGGCGACGGGCCTGTGGGGATTGCTCCAGTGAGCGCCGCGCCGGATGTCGTCCCGGCCCGCCGCGGGTGCTAGGCTGGCCCGCCATGCGCCGGACCGGCTTCGATCGCACCGCCCTCGCGCTGATCTGCGCGGGCCTCGTGCTTCTCGCGCTGGCGCAGCTGCTGGTCGGCTTCCCGTGACGCCGCACGGCCCTTCGGCGAGACCGGGACTGGAGCCGATGCTGAACCGTGCCCTCGTGGCTGCGCTGCTGCTCGCGGCAGCCGCGTTCCTGCTTTACCTCGCGAGCCTCGCTCGCGAGGCCCTGTCGCCGAACCAGCCCTACGCGGCCAGCATCGGGCTCACCCTCGACCAGTGCGTGGCGGCCCAGGACGGCCTCGCGGAGGCGGAGGCGCGCGCCTATTGCCGGCGCCCGGTGCCGAAGCGGCTGTAAATGCCAAAAGGCCCCAGGAGCTGGCTCCTGGGGCTGCCTTCGACCGGGCGACCCGTTTGATCGGGCTGGGGATGCGCCGGCCGAAGAAAAGCATGGGCCGCCCGTGCCGGACCGGCCCCGTCGCGGAGCCCGTCTGACCGGGACGGGCGGCTGAAATGCCCTAGCTGCCGAACTTGTAGTTCAGGCCGAAGCGGCCGAGCACGCCCTCGTTGCGGAAGCGGGCGGCGTAGGCGCCGACGCCCGGCCCGACCGCCACGAGCGGGACGGTGCGACGGCCGAGATCGTAGTACAGCGCCTCGCCCTTCAGGGTCACCGCGCTGGAGTGGAAGACGTTGAACACGGAATCGGTGGGCAGCGCGAACTCGATGCCGCCGCCGGCCGCGTAGCCGGTCTCGACGTGCGCGCTGCTGCCATAGAAGTTCGGCTGACCGGTCGCCGTCTGGAAGACGCCGCGGTAGGTCTCGCTCGCATAGGCGAAGCCGCCGGTGCCGTACACCAGGGTGCGGTCGAAGGCGTATCCGACGCGCCCGCGCACGGTCCCGAGGAAGCTGCCCAACTCGCGGAAGGTGCTGATCCCGCCGAGGCGCCCGGTGGTGCTGCGGGTGCGGTTCAGGTCGGTGTAGCCCAGATCGGCCTCGGCGCCGACGACGAAGCCGGAGCCCGGCGTGAACTGGTAATTGTAGCCGAGCTGGCCGCCGCCGGTGAAGCCGTCCCGCGGCAGGCCCAGCGCGGCCGGACGGTCGCCGACCCGGACCCCGTTGTTGACCGGAAACACGCCGGCCGTCGTCACGCTGTCCTTGGTCGAGGTGATGTAACCGGCATTGATGCCGAAGTACGGGCCGGCCCAGGTGAAGACCGGCACGGGCGGCTGCGGCGGCGTATACGCCCGGCGGGGCAGATCCGCTGCGGAAGCGACGGCCGTCAGCGCCGTAAAGGCTGTCAGGGAAGCAACGATCTTACGCATGGAATGGTGGCCCAAGAAATGAATTCCTGGCCTTCGTATCGAAAGCTTGGCCTACAGTCTGTGATACGGATGCAACACTTAACAGCACGAGCAAGGTAACGATTTATTGGGGCGCTTCTTACGATTGCAAGGCGCAAATAGTTTAGAAATGAAAATAAAAGAGAAATCTGTATTTTTATACTCCGATATCGCGGGCGACTCGGAATTGCATTGCGGCTGTTCTTCGGCGGGACCATTTCGGCGCCAGCCGGCCTTGCGCGGGGACGGCGCCGGGTGGATTGCGCCACCCGATCATCCCGCGTCGTCATCGCGCACAGCGAAGCGAGCCGGAGTCACGCCGAGCTCTGGGATCACGCGGCCCGAGATTGCGGCGCGGCACGTGCCATCACGGCGGCGGGAGCTTCGCACGGAAGCTCTTGATGCCGTGGTCGCCGGTTGAGCGGCTTCTAATGGTCGTGATTGCAGCCGGGACCGTGGACATGCCCGTGATGCCCATGGTCGTCATGGGTCTTGGCGTGATCATGCGCCTCGGCGTGGTCGTGACCGTGATGGCCGTGATCGTGGCCATGGTCATGCCCGTGATCATGTCCGTGATGATCGTGGCCATGGTCATGCCCGCAGGTGCTGTGGTCGTGCGCCGCGTGCTCGGGCCGGAAGGGGCGTGAGACCGGGCTCGCGGTGCAGCCCTGGCCGCGGACCAGTTCGGCATTGGCCGGGGAGGACGGGACGTAGAGCACGTCGGCGGCGATCTCGGCGGGGACGTGGTTGCCGCCGAGTTGCCAGGCCAGCCGGGTCAGCCGGGCCGGGTTCTCGGCGCGCACTTCCAGAAGATTTTCCGGGGCAGCCCGCACCGCAATGAGGCGGCCATCCTCCAGGCGCAGGGCGTCGCCGTCCTCCAGCGCTGCCGCCTTGGTGAGCGCCACCTCGAAGCCGAGACCGCCTTCCGCCACCAGGGATCCGGAGGCGGCCGCCCGGGCGGCGTGATCGAGGCTCACCGTGTCGGCGACGCGGTCGGGGCGAACCGCGGCCCGGCGGACGATCGTGGTGGCTCTCGACATAAAACCCTCCGGGATGGCGCCGCGGCGCCCCGGCCGGCGCGCCGCCTCAAGGCGGTGGCATAGGGCGAGACGGGAAGCGGGCGCAACTCCATCACCGGGTGTGGAACCTTAGCCGTAGGGCGGGCATTCCTTTCCTGCTAAGCTCACGGGGATCCGCGACGATCACGGCCGACGGCCGGACCGGATGCACAAGGGAGATCAGGGGACCATGAAGAAGCTGACCGCAGCCGCCCTCGCCACCATCGCCGCCCTGTCGCTGGGCGCCTGCAACACCCCGGAGGATCGCGCGCTCGGCGGTGCCGGCCTCGGCGCGCTCACCGGCGCGGCCATCGGTGCCGCCGCCACGGGCCGCGCCGGCGGTGCCCTGGCGGGTGCCGCGATCGGCGGCGCCGGCGGCGCCATCGTGGGCGCCTCGACTGCGCCGCGCTGCCCCTACGGCACCTACCAGGACGCCTACGGCAACATCTACTGCCGCTAAGGCTCGACGCGGCGGGGCCGGGCGCGTCCCGGCCCTTCCGCGGCGCCTGAGGAGCGGCTATCCCGGCTTCGGCCGGGCGCGTCCCCGGTGCCGGACGCGAAGCCGCCGACCATGACCGCACCGAGTCCACGATGCCGCTCGGGCTCGGGCCGCCCATGAGCCAGGGGGCCAAGCCTCAGGGTAAGCCTCAGGGTCCTTGGGGCAAGCTCGGCGGTGCCGGGCTCGGTCTCGCCGTCGGCGGACCGCTCGGGGCGCTGATCGGCGGCGTCGCAGGCCATTTTTTGGTCGACCGGATCGGTGCGCCGTTCGGCCCGACGCCCCGCGATGTGGTGTTCACCACCGGGCTGGTGGCTCTGGCCGCCAAGATGGCCAAGTCCGACGGCGTCGTGCTGCCCTCCGAGGTCGAGGCGTTCGGCCGGGTCGTCCGCGTCGAAGAGTCCGCGCGGGCCGGGGTCGAGCGCCTGTTCGATCTGGCGAAGAAGACCACCAGCGGCTTCGAAGCCTATGCGCGGCAACTCGCGGCGACCTTCGGCGACGAGCCGGCCCTCCTCGAAGACGTGCTCGACGGCCTGTTCCAGATCGCCGGCGCCGACGGGGCGCTTCACGAGGCGGAGGAGCGCTACCTGCGCGCCGTTTCGAGCATCTTCGGCTTCGACGAGGCCGCCTTCCAGCGCATCGCGGCCCGGCACGTGCGGCTGCCGGACGACCCCTACGCGGTCCTCGGGCTCGACCGGGACGCCGACCAGGCAGCCGTGAAGGCGCGCCACCGGGCGCTGGCCGCCGAGCACCATCCCGACCGGGCGCTGGCCCGGGGCCTGCCGGCCGAGGCCGTGACGATCGCCACGAAGCGGCTCGCCGCGATCAACGCCGCCTATGACCGGATCGTGCAGGAGCGCGGGTAGCGGTGAGCGCCTCAGGCCGCAGGGTCGGAGCAGGTGGCGACCCGCACCGGATACCGGGGGGCATGCCGGTCCTCGGAGACGAAGGTGGCGTCCTCGCTGATCGCCTGCGCGATGAGCAGGTGATCGAACGGATCTCGGTGATCGGGATGCTTCGGGAGACCGCCGAGCACTGCGAGATGCGCGGGCCGGATATCGAGCCGGACGAACTGGTCCCGAGCGAGGGCCGCGTCGATGTCCTCGATATCGGCCTGCAGCTTGCCGATCCGAACCTTGACGACGATCTCCCAGAGCGAGGCTACGCTGACCAGCACGTCGTTGCCGGGATCCGCGATCAGCGCCCGCGCCTGCTGCCCGAGATCGTCGCTGTCGCTGAGCCACCAGAGAAGGGCGTGGGTGTCGAGCAGGAGCCTCACCGCTCCTCGCCCTGCATCGCCGCCAGCACATCGGGCGGGAGCGTATCGAAATCGGAGGCCATGCGGATCCGGCCCCGGAGCGCCCCGGGCGTTCGGTTTGATCGAACCGCCTCCGCGGGCGGGCGGATCTCGGCCAGAACTTCGCCGCGCGACGTGACCAGGAACGTGTTGCCCTTCCGGGCCTCGCGCAGGAAGGCGTCTATGTTGCCCCGAAACGTCTTCACGCCGATGCGCCGGGGCGCCGTCTTGTCCCGTACCGGGCCGGCCATCGTCGACCTCCGTTGTCGCCCGCATGTGGGCGCATCGTCCGGACGCCGTCAATGACGGGCCGGCGCGATCCGGAAATTTCGACGGCGCATCCTGGCGCCGACCGTGGCACAAGCCAGCCATGACGCCGACCCCGGACAGCCCCCTCGCCCGCCGCGTCGCGCCCTCGCCGAACCATGGCGAGCGCCGCGGAGCGCGGCCCGACATGTTGATCCTGCACTACACCGGCATGGACAGCGGGGCCGCCGCGCTGGCGCGGCTGCGCGACCCGCTGAGCGAGGTCTCGGCCCATTACCTGGTGTTCGAGGATGGCGGCATCGTCCAGATGGTGCCGGAGGCGCGCCGTGCCTGGCACGCGGGCCGGGGTGCCTGGAAAGGCGTCACCGACCTCAATTCCTGTTCGATCGGGATCGAGATCGTCCATCCGGGCCATGCCGGCGGGCTGCCGCCCTACCCGGACGCGCAGGTCGCCGCCGTGATCGCGCTGGCCCGGGATATCCTGGGGCGCTGGCCGATCCCGCCGGAACGGGTCCTGGCCCATTCCGACGTGGCCCCCGAGCGCAAGGAGGATCCGGGCGAGACGTTTCCGTGGGCTCGCCTCGCCGCGGAGGGCGTCGGCCATAGCGTGCCGCCGGCCGGCCTGCGGGACGGCCGGTTCTTCGCTCAGGGCGATGCCGGACAGCCCGTGGAGGCGCTGCAGGCGATGTTCGCCCTCTACGGCTACGAGCTGCCGGTGACCGGTGTGTTCGACGCGCGCACGCATGCGGTCGTCACGGCGTTCCAGCGCCATTTCCGGCAGATGCGGGTGGACGGCGTGGCCGATGCCTCGACCATCACCACCCTGCGCGACCTGATCGCCGCCCTGCCGGCATAGCACCGAGAAATCGTGGGATTCCAAAGGGCTCAGCCCTTTGGCGGGGTTCGGGGGCGGAGCCCACGAGACCTTCCAGGGCTCCGCCCTGGACCCGCAAAAGGTCCCGGACCTTTTGAAACCGGAACTTCAGGCCCGATGGGCTCGCGCCTCGTGCCCGTGCGCCGGGCTGGCGGCCGCTTGGGCCGGGGCGTCGGTGCGTGTGCGCCACAGGCTGTACAACACGCCGATCGCCAGCAGCGACAGGGTCACCACCAGGGACACCCAGGGCTGCACGTGGATGAGCCCGAACGTGTCTGCGACCACGATCTTGGCGCCGATGAAGATCAGGATGAAGGCGAGCGCGGTCTTGAGATAGGCGAACCGGTCGACCATCGCGGCGAGCGCGAAGTAGAGGGCGCGCAGCCCCAGGATCGCGAAGATGTTGGAGGTGTAGACCACGAACGTGTCGGTGGTGATCGCGAAGATCGCCGGCACGCTGTCGACGGCGAAGATCACGTCGGCGCCGTTGACCAGCACCAGCGCCAGGGCCAGCGGCGTGAACCACAGGGCCTTGCGGCCGGTGGCCGGGTCGGGCCGGCGCACCGCGAAGTGCTGGCCGTGCAGCTCGGGGGTGACCCGGAAGGTCTTCTTGATCCAGCGCACCACGGCGCTGTTCTGGAAGTCGCTCTCCTCCTCGGGCCCCGAGAACAGGATTTTCAGGCCAGCGAAGATCAGGAAGGCGGCAAACAGCGACAGCACCCAGTGGACCTGATGCACCAGGGCGGCGCCGAGCCCGATCATCAGGCCGCGCAGCAGCACGGCGGCGAGGATGCCCCAGAGCAGGACCCGGTGCTGGGCGGCGCGCGGAATGCCGAGCGCGGCCAGGATCATGGCGATGACGAAGACGTTGTCCATCGACAGCGACTTCTCGACCACGAGGCCGGTGACGTATTCCTCGCCCGCCTGCGGGCCGAGATACCACCAGATCCAGCCGCCGAAGGCGAGGCCGAGGGCGAGATAGAAGCCGGTCAGCAGCAGGCTCTCCCGCACGCCGATCTCGTGCTCCTTGTCCCGGTGCAGCAGCCCGAGATCGAAGGCCAGAAGGCAGCCGACCAGGACGTGGAAGCCGAGCCACATCCACAATGGCTTACCGAGCCATTCGACGGTGAGAACGTCCATCATGTGCGGGACCTGATGCGATTCCGGAAGGAAAGCATCGGCTCCGACATCACGGGCGCTGAACAGCGCCCGCCAGAGGGGCCCGCAGCCGATAGGGGCGAGTTAAGCGGGCGAACCGGGCGAATCAAGGGCACGGACGCGGCGACCGGATGATCCCGCGTCTCACGCGTCCCCGGAGAGCTTCATCAGCACCAGGCCCGAAACGATCAGCGCCGCCGCTGCGATCCGCAGGGGGCTCGCGCTCTCGCCGAGCATCAGGATGCCGAGCAGGAAGGCGCCGACCGCGCCAATGCCGGTCCAGACCGTGTAGGCGGTGCCGAGCGGCAGGCTGCGCATGGCGAAGGCCAGCAGGACGAAGCTGCCGAGGGCGGCCGCCACCGTCACGGCGCTCGGGACGAGCTCCGTGAAGCCCGCGGAGCGCTTCATCGCGTAGGCCCACACCACCTCCAGCAGGCCGGCGGCGAGCAGGATCAGCCAAGCCACGATCGGGTCCTTACGATGGGGTGTCGGTGGCCGGCGCGCGGCCGGGCCTCGCCGCAGGACGCTCGCCCAGCGGGCGCTCCTCCATGTAGGCGAGGAACCCGAAGGCCGCCACCAGGCCGAGGCAGGCGGCCGCGAACACGGAGCGGAAGGTCAGGGCGAGCTGCGCGGGGTCGCCCCCGCGGATCAGGCTCTCGACATCGTGCCCGGTCCCGGTGGCGCCGCCGAGCACGATCGTCCCGAAGGCGGCGACGATCAGGGCGCCGCCCAGCGAGCGGAAGAAATTCATCGCCGCGGTGGCGATGCCGAGCTGGTGCGTCTCCACCGCGTTCTGGATCGCGATGGTGGAGAGCGGCAGGATCGTCCCGATCCCCATGGAGAGCAGGGCGAACAGCACCTCCATCAGCCAGAACGGCAGCGCTCGCCCCTCCAGGGCGATGACGGCGCAGCACACGATGCTGAGGCTCATCATGGCGAGCGGCAGGCGCTTGTAGTGCCGGAACAGCAGCATCGACCGGCCCGACAGCGTCGCCCCGGTGACGGTGCCGACCATCAGCGGCACCAGGGCCATGCCGGATTCGCTGGCGGTGAGGCCGATCACGCCTTCGAGGAAGATCGGCACGTAGATGGTCAGGCCGATGAAGGTGCCCATCGCGAAGCAGGCGGACAGGGTGGCGCTGTAGACCACCCGGTCCTTCAGCACCTCCGTGGGGATCAGCGGCTCGGCCGCGGTGGCGAGGCGCGCCGCGAACAGGCTGCCCAGCACGGCCGCCAGGGCGAGCAGGCCGAGCACCGGCGCGGAGCCCCAGGGATAGCGCACGCCGCCCCAACTCAGGGCCAGCAACAGGGTGGTCGAGCTCAGCACCAGCAGGACGGCGCCGGGATAGTCCAGCGTGTGGCGGCGCTCGTTGCGCGGCAGCAGCTTCAGCTTGGCGTTGGTCAGCGCGAAGGCGAGGAAGCCGATCGGCAGGTTGATCCAGAAGATCAGCGACCAGTGCAGATGCTGGGCGAAGAAGCCCCCGAGCAGGGGCCCGGCCACCGAGGCCGCCACGAACACGCCGGCGATCACCACCTGGTAGCGCGCCCGCTCCTTGGGCGGCATGATGTCGGCCAGGATGGTCTGCGACAGGGCGATCAGCCCGCCGCCGCCGACGCCCTGGAGGCCCCTGGCGAGCGCCAGGGTCACCATCGTGGGGGCTACCGCGCAGGCGAGCGAGCCGAGCACGAAGGTCGCGATGGCGATCAGCAGCATGATCCGCCGGCCGTGGATGTCGGACAGCTTGCCGTAGAGCGGCGTCACCGCCGTGGAGGCGAGAAGGTAGGCGGTGACGATCCAGGGGAGGTTCGCGGCGTCGCCGAGATCGAGCCCGATGGTCGGCATCGCGGTCGCCACGATGGTCTGGTCGAGGGCCGCGAGCAGCATCGCGGTCATCAGGCCGAACACGATCGCGCGGATCTCGACCGGGCTGAGGCGGTCCCGGGCGGTGGGGGCCGGCGTGGACGGATCGGTCGCGGTGACGGCGGTGGAAAGCGCCACGGGTCGGAAGCCTCTGTCTGGTTCGCGCCGGATCGGCCGGCTGGACGGGAACGAGGCCACAGCGTCACGGTTGCGCAAGCGGTACGGCCTTAACGATGCGCAGCGCCGGATCCTACGCGTTCTGCGGTCACCTGCCTTGTGCGTGACACGGGGCGAATTGCCTGCGGGCGATGCCCCGCGCATACTTTGCGGATGGCCGACATCATCTATCGGGCCGCGCGGGTGACGGACGCGCCGACCATCGCGGCGATCCACGTCGCCAGCTGGCGGGATGCCTATCGTGCGATCCTCGACCCGGTGTTTCTGGCCGGACCTATCGAAGACGATCGTCTTTCGCATTGGCTCGGAAAGCTCGACACGCCGGCCTCGAATTTCATGGTCGAGATCGCCCCGACGTCCGATGAAGGACTTGTCGGCTTCGTAGCGACGCATCGTGATCTTGATCGGCGATGGGGCAGCTTGGTCGATAACCTGCACGTCCGTCCGGAGATGCGGGGCAGGAAGATCGGCGAGGCACTGCTGCGCTCGGCCGCGCGAAAGCTTGCCGCCCAGCAGGCGGGAAATGGCCTGTACCTATGGGTTTTCGAGGCCAATGAGGCTGCCCTTCGCTTCTACAAGCGTATGGGCGGCCAGGTTGTCGAACGAAACATCTCCCAGATCCCGGCCGCGAACGGCAGGACGATTTTGCGGCTTCATTGGCCGGCATTATCGGATTTGTGTTAGAGTCTGTTGGCCGATCTTTCCCATCCTCGCCCTCATCCTGAGGCGACGGAGCGAAGCGGAGGCCTCGAAGGAGCCCTCCAGCCAGCCGCGCGATCCCTGGAGGGCTCCTTCGAGGCGGCTTCGCCGCACCTCAGGATGAGGGGGAGAGTGGGATCTCCGTCAACCGGAACCGTCACGCGACGGGAACCGGGCGGACAAACAGGCTCTCAGGGAGCCGCATGGTCGCAGAACGGTGCCGGGTAAGGCGGTTCGGCCCCTGAGACGCGACCGACATCGGACACATCTTGACAGGCACGGGTGGCCTGCCGCTCTCCAGGCCGATGCCGGACGACATGAACGACATCGCTATCGTGGGCGGCGGCCCGGCCGGGCTGGCCGCGGCCGAGGTGCTGGCGCAGGCCGGCCGGGCGGTCACGGTCTACGACCGGATGCCGTCGGTGGGCCGCAAGCTGTTGATCGCCGGGCGCGGCGGCCTCAACCTCACCCACAGCGAGCCGCGCGCGGACTTTCTGGCGCGCTACCATCCCGTCGGCCACCTGGACGCCGCCATCGCGGCCTTCCCCCCGGAGGCGCTGCGGGACTGGTGCGCGGATCTCGGCGAGCCGACCTTCGTGGGGTCGAGCGGGCGGGTGTTTCCGACGAGCTTCAAGGCGTCGCCGCTGCTGCGGGCCTGGCTGGTGCGGCTCGACCGCCTCGGGGTCCGGATCCGCACCCGCCACCGGCTCACGGCGATCGCCGAGGGTGTTTTTCATTTCGAGACGCCGGATGGCGCGGTCGAGATCCGGCCCCGGGCAACCCTGCTGGCGCTGGGAGGAGCGAGCTGGCCGCGGCTCGGCTCGGACGGGCGCTGGGTGCCGCTCCTCGAAGGGCTTGGGGTGGAGGTCGCGCCCCTGGAGCCGGCCAATGCCGGTTTTACCGTGGCGTGGTCCGACCTGTTCCGGGAGCGTTTCGCCGGGGCACCGCTCAAGCGGGTGGCGCTCGCCTGCGACGGCACACACGTGCGCGGCGAGGCGGTGATCACCGAGGCCGGGATCGAGGGCGGGGCGGTCTACGCCCTGTCGCGCCATTTGCGCGCGGCGATCGCCGCGCGTGGAAGCGCCCGCCTCCGCGTCGACCTGCGCCCGGACCTGACCCTGGAGGTTCTGGCCCGCCGACTCTCCGGCGCCCGGCCTGGGGATTCGGCGGCGACCCGGCTGCGCAAGGCCGCGGGCCTTTCGCCGGTGGCGGCGGGCCTGCTGCGCGAGGCGGTCGGCCAAAACCTCCCGGCCGAGCCCGAGGCGCTGGCCGGGCTGATCAAGGCCGCCCCCCTCGCCCTCACCGGCTCGGCCCCGATCGAGCGGGCGATCTCGACGGCGGGCGGAGTCCGCCTCGACGCCCTCGACACCCGCGCCATGCTGCGCGCCCACCCGGGCCTGTTCCTGGCCGGCGAGATGCTCGACTGGGAAGCCCCGACCGGCGGCTACCTGCTCCAGGGCGCCTTCGCGGGCGGCCGGGCCGCCGCCGCCGGGATGCTGGGCTGGCTGCGCGAGACCGGCGGGTGATCGGGGCGATCGCGCCGCCTGGGGCTCGGATCTGCGCGGCGGGGTCCTGATCTTTTCTACGAGGGCGCTGCCTTGAGAGGGGATTCCCTCGCCCGGCGGGGACAGAGCGGACTCACACGTCTCCGCTCAAGGCGCGGGTCCCTCTCCCGTGCGGGAGAGGGACAGGGTGAGGGATGCGACCTCTCCGGAAGACCCTGGTCCCTCACCCCAACCCTCTCCCGCACGGGAGAGGGGGCGCGTCGTGGCCTGTACAAGTCGATGTGTGAACATCAAGCCTGTGCGGTAGAGAGCGAGCCCAGCGTTCTTCACAGAGATGTGTGACACCCGCAGCCCTCACGGCCGGGTGCAGAACCCGACGATCCCCGAGGCCTCTGCCGGGCAGGTGGCGCCCTCCCCGTCATAGACCGGGGTGCCGGCCTTGAGGCAGTGGGCGGTGACCAGCGTTTCTTCCGACGGGCATGTGATGGTGCAGCCGCCCGCGCAGTCGGATTTGCGCACGGCCCGGAGGGCTGAGGCGCCGGCCTCGCCCCTGGCCCCTGCCCCGCCGACCGGGCCGGGCTCGCCCTTGGCCCCCGGCTCGCCCTTGATACCGGCTTCGCCCTTGGCGCCCTGATCCCCCTTGGCCCCCGGGAGTCCCGGAGCGCCAGGCTCACCGTTGAGCCCCTGGTCGCCCTTCGGACCCGCATCACCCTTCGGCCCCGCCTCCCCGGGCGGCCCCGCGGCGCCCTGCGGGCCGGGCGGCCCCGGGGGGCCTTCGGCGGCGCAGTTCGCGATCACGGCCTCGCGTTCGTCCGGCTCGGCCTTGAGGGTCGCCACGCAGGTCGGCGGCCGGTAGGGGACCCGGAAAGTGAAGCGCCCGCGCCGGTCGGCCTGGATCGAGATGTCGTCGTCCAGGACGACGATCGTCCCGGGCTTGCGCACCGAGCCCGAGATCCGCAGGTCGCCCGCCTCGATCCGGGCGTCGTAGATCATGATCGGCTGGCTCGGGACCGGGGCCTGCCGGGGCCGCGGCTTGACCGGGCGCGGGCGGCCTTCGGACGCATTCGGGGCGGTGGGCCCGGGATCCGAAGGCTGCTGGGCTGAGGCCGCTCCGGAGAGGGCGAGCAGGATCGTCAAGGCGAGGGCTGGGCGCATGCTCGGACCATGTCGGCCACGTCTGGCGCGGCACACGACTTGTGGTCTCGGCTCACGGATGCGGTCAACCGTGGCTTTGGTCGCGGGCGGCCGGGCTGATTCCACACGCGTCCACATCCATCCACAGGCCAAGCCGCTGGCCCAGCGTCCGATTCAGGCGTCGTGCGGAAACAGTTTGAACATGTTCCTGTTATGTTCCTATCGTCCGGCATGATCGGAGCACGCGGAGATGGGGCCGGACCCTGCGAACCAGACCGGGCGGGATCCCGCTTTGGGAAGCCCCCGGGAGCGGCTGGCGGCCCTGCGGGCGCGCCTGGCGGGTCCCGGCGGCCAAGCGGCACCGCGCCCGGTCCTGTCCCTGGGCCTGGAGGCGATCGACGCGCATCTGCCCGGCGGCGGCCTGGCCCTCGGGCCGCCGCACGAGATCGCCCCGATGGAGCCCGCGGACGCAGTCGCCGCCCTGGGCTTCGCCCTGGCGCTCTGCGCCGCCCGGCTCGCCGGCACGCAAGGCGCGGCGCTGATCGCCGCCGCGCCGAACCAGCCCCTGCCCCATGGGCACGGCCTGGCCGGCCTCGGCCTCGATCCGGCCCGGCTGCTGCTGCTGGAGGCCGGGGGCGACGCGGAGGTGTTTCGTGCGCTCGAGGCCGCGCTCCACGCCCGCGCCCTGCCGGTGCTCGTCGGCCTCCTCGCGGACGGCCTGCCGCTGAAGCCGGGCCGGCGCCTGCAACTCGCCGCGGAAGGGGGGGCGGACGGCGACGCGCCGCCGCTCCTGCTGATCCTGCGCCCCGCCGAGGCCGGGCTGCCCAACGGCGCCGCCACCCGCTGGCGGATCGCCTCGGCCCCGGCCACCCGGGACCGGTTCGGCACCCTGGACAACCCGCGCTGGCGGGCGCGGCTCGAACGCTGCCGCAACGGCCGGGGCGGCGACTGGCTTCTGGAGTGGGACCATGCCGCGCATCGTCTGCGTCTGCCTGAGCCACTGGCCCGTGACGCGGCTGCGGCGGGCCGGTCTCGCGCCTGACCGGGGCCCGCTCGCGGTGGCGGCCGAGGGGCCCGGTGGCCTGCGGCTCCTCGCCCTCGACCCGGAGGCCCGGGCCCTGGGTCTGCGGCCCGGCGAACCCCTCGGCCGGGTCCGGGCGCGGATCGGCGTGCCGCTCCAGGTCCATCCCGCCGATCCCGACTCCGATCGGGCGGCGCTGCTGCGGCTCTGCCGCTGGGCGGAGGGCTACGCCCCCGGTGTGGCGCCGTTCGGGGCCGCCGAGGCGGCGGACGGCTTCTACATCGATGTCGCCGGGGCGAGCCACCTGCGCGGCGGCGAGGCGAAGCTCGTGGACGACCTGGCCGGGCGCCTGGCGCGGTCAAACATTCCCGCCCGGATCGCGCTCGCCGACACCCCCGGCGGCGCCTTCGCGCTGGCCTGCTACGGGGCCTCCGACCGGGTCGTCGTGCCCCCCGGCGGGGCCGCGGAGCCCCTGCGGGGGCTGCCCGTGGCGGCGCTGCGCCTCGATCCCGGCACGGTCTCGGGCCTGCAGCGGCTCGGCCTGCGCCGGGTCGGCGAAGTCGATGCCCTGTCCCGAGGCCCCCTCGCCCGTCGCTTCGGTGAGGCCCTGCTGCTGCGCCTCGACCAGGCGATGGGCCGCCGGCCCGAGCCCCTGGCGCCGCTCACCGAGGAGGCCGCCTACCGGGCCGCCCGCGGCTTCCTCGACCCGATCGGCCGGCAGTCGGACATCGTCGTCACCGCCCGGCTGCTGATGGCGGAGATCGCCCCCCGGCTGGAGCGGGACGGGGTCGGCGCCTGCGCCCTGCGCCTCGTGCTGCACCGGGTCGACGGGGTGATGCGCGTGCTCGATCTCGGCCTGTCCCGGCCCGAGCGCTGCCCCGAGCGCGTCGCCGCCCTGGTGTCCCTGCGCCTCGACCGCCTGGGCGCCGGTCTCGATGCCGGCTTCGGCTTCGAGACCGTGGCGCTCACCGTGACGGTGACCGGCACCCTGTCGGTCCGCCAGACGGAGCTCGGCGCGGCGCCTCAGGGCGACGGCATCGACGCCCTCGCGGATGCCCTGACCCAGCGCCTCGGTCGGCCGCTCCTGCGCCTCGGGGCGCGGGCGAGCCACATCCCCGAGCGGGCCGCCCACACCCTCCCGTGGACGCTACACGGTTCAGACAGCGCCTCGCGCAAGTCGCGACGGGCTCCCTCTCCCGTGCAGGAGCGGGTTGGGGTGAGGGATCAGGTCTCTCCGGAGAGGTCGCATCCCTCACCCGGCTCTTTGCGAGAGCAGACCTCGCCCGCACTCGCGCCTCGACCGGCTTCGTGTGCGTCCGACAACCCCTGGACCAGCGCGCCCACCTCCTGGCCGGACCACCTGCCGCCCCGGCCCCTGGTGCTGTTCCCCCGGGGCGAGGCCGCCCTCGACGTGCTCTCCACCGTGCCCGAGGGGCCGCCCCGGCGCTTCCGCTGGCGCGCCCGGATCCACGCGATCGTCCATGCCGAGGGGCCGGAGCGGATCGCCGCCGAGTGGTGGCATGCGCCCGCCGAGGCCCGGGATTATTACCGGGTCGAGTGCGAGGCCGGCCGAAGGCTCTGGCTCTACCGCGACGGACCGCACGCCCCTGGCCGTCCGGCCGCATGGTTCGTCCACGGGGTGTTCGCGTGAGCGGCCCCGCCTACGCCGAGCTCGCCCTCACCACGAACTTTTCGTTTCTGCGCGGCGCCTCGCATCCGCAGGAATACGTCGTGCAAGGCGCAGCCTACCGGCTCGCGGCCCTCGGGATCGCCGACCGCAACACCGTGGCCGGGGTGGTGCGGGCGCATGCGGCGGCGCGGGCCCTGGAGGCGGAGGGTTTGAAGATCCGCATCCTGCCGGGGGTGCGCCTCGTCACCGAGGACGGGTTCGAGGCCGTGACCTATCCGGCGGACCGGCAGGCCTGGGGCCGCCTGTGCCGGCTGCTCACCCGGGGCAACCGGCGCAGCCGCAAGGGGGAATGCCGCTTCACCTTCGCCGAGATGCTGGAGGCCGCCGAGGGGCAGATGTTCATCGCGATGCCGCCGGGCCGGCGCCTGCGCCCCCCGGACGGTTTTTTGGGTCGGCTCGAAGCCCTGGCCGCGGCCGCCCCGGGCCGGACCTGGCTCGGGGCGAGCCACGCGCGGCGCGGCGACGAGCGCCGCCGCCTCGGCCTCCTCGTCGAGCTGGGCGAACGCCACGGGGCGCCCATGGTCGCGGTCTCGGACGCGCTCTACCACCATCCCGAACGGCGCCCGCTCCAGGACGTGGTGGCCTGCATCCGCGAGGGCTGCCGGATCGGGGAGGCCGGCTATCGCCTGGAGGCCAATGCCGAGCGCCACCTGAAGCCCCCCGCCGAGATGGCCCGGCTGTTCGCCGACCATCCGGAGGCGCTCGCCCGCACCATCGAGATCGCGCAAAGCTGCAGCTTCTCCCTTGGGCAGCTGCACTACGAGTACCCCGACGAGCCGGTGCCGCCGGGGCGCACGCCTCAGGAATACCTGGAGGAGAAGACCTGGGAGCGGGCGCGCTGGCGCTATGCCGGCGACATCCCGGCCGCGGTCGAGGCGACTTTGCGCGAGGAGCTGCGGCTCATCGCGCAGATGGAATACGCCCGCTACTTCCTGACCCTGTTCGACGTGGTCGAGTTCGCCCGGAGCAAGGGCATCCTGTGCCAGGGCCGCGGCTCGGCGGCCAATTCCGCCGTGTGCTTCTGCCTCGGCATCACCGCCGTGGACCCGTCCAAGCACCGGCTGCTGTTTGCCCGGTTCATCTCCGAGAACCGGGGCGAGCCCCCGGACATCGACGTCGATTTCGAGCACGCGCGTCGCGAGGAGGTGATCCAGCACCTCTACGACCGCTACGGGCGAGAGCGCGCGGCCCTCTGCGCCACGGTGATCCATTACCGCCCGCGCATGGCGATCCGCGAGGTCGGCAAGGTCTTGGGCCTCACCGAGGACGTGACCGCGGCGATCGCCGACACGGTCTGGGGCTCCTGGGGCAAGGACGTGCCGGACAAGCACGTGCGCGAGGCCGGCCTCGACCCCGACAACCCGATGCTCCGGCAGGCGCTCGATCTCGCCCACCAGCTGATCGGGTTTCCCCGCCACCTGTCGCAGCATGTCGGCGGCTTCATCCTGACCCGCGGGCGCCTCGACGAGACCGTGCCGGTGGGCAACGGCGCCATGGCGGACCGCACCTTCATCGAGTGGGACAAGGACGATATCGACGCGATCGGCCTGATGAAGGTCGACGTGCTGGCGCTCGGCATGCTGACCTGCCTCAAGCGCGGCCTCGAGTTTTTGGAACGGGACCACGGCGAATTCTACGAGACCCTGGCCGAGCTGCCGCAGGACGATGCCGCGACCTACGCGATGCTGGCGAAGGCCGATTCCGTCGGCGTGTTCCAGGTCGAGAGCCGGGCGCAGATGTCGATGCTCCCGCGCCTCAAACCCAAGGAGTTTTACGACCTCGTCGTGCAGGTGGCGATCGTGCGCCCCGGCCCGATCCAGGGCGACATGGTCCATCCCTACCTGCGGCGGCGGTCGGGGGACGAGCCGGTGGTCTATCCGGCTCCGCATCCGGACCACGGGCCGGCGGACGAGTTGCACGCGGTGCTGCACAAGACCTACGGCGTGCCGCTGTTCCAAGAGCACGCGATGCAGATCGCCATCACGGCGGCGGGCTTCACCCCGGCCGAGGCCGACGGGTTGCGCCGGGCGATGGCGACGTTCCGGCATGTCGGCTCGATCGGCGGCTTCGAGCAAAAGTTCGTGGGCGGCATGACCGGCCGCGGCTACCCGGCGGATTTCGCCCAGCGCTGCTTCGCGCAGATCAAGGGGTTTTCCACCTACGGCTTCCCGGAGAGCCACGCGGCGAGCTTCGCGCTCCTGGTCTACGCCTCGGCCTGGATGAAGTGCCGGCACCCGGACGTGTTCCTGGCCGCGATCCTCAATGCCCAGCCGATGGGTTTTTATCAGCCGGCCCAGCTGGTGCGCGACGCCCGCGCCCACGGGGTCGAGGTGCGGGGCGTCTGCGTCAATGCCAGCGCCTGGGACTGCACCCTGGAGCCGGCCGGGGATCCGAAACGGCACGCGGTGCGTCTCGGCCTGCGGCAGGTGAGCGGCCTGCCCGAGGCGGCGATGCACCGGCTCGTCCGGTTGCGCGCCAACGGCTATGCCAGCATCGAGGGCCTGCAGGCGGCCCTCGCTTTGCCGCGCAACGCCCTGGAGCGCCTGGCCGAGGCCGACGCCTTCCGGTCGCTGGGCCTCGACCGGCGCGCCGCCCTGTGGATGGTGCGGACGCTGGAGGGCACCTCCTCCCGCAAGGCGGCCAAGGCGGACGGGACCGAGCGCCGCGGCCATCTCCTCGACGCGCCGCTGCCGCTCTTCGCCTGGCACGCCGATGACGGCCTGTTCCGCCACGAGCCGCAGGTGGATCTACCGGCCCTGCCCCTGTCCGAGGCGGTGGCCGAGGATTACGCCGCCACCGGCCTGTCGCTCCAGGGGCACCCGGTCGCGTTCTTCCGCGGCCGGCTCGCCCGGATCGGCGCGATCCCGGCTCGGGCCCATTGCGACCCGGCCCTGCCCCAGGGCGCCCGGGTCACGGTGGCGGGCCTGGTGCTGATCCGCCAGCGGCCGGGCACCGCCAAGGGCGTGGTGTTCCTGACCTTGGAGGACGAGACCGGCATCGCCAACGTGATCATCTGGAAAACGGTGTTCGAGGCCAACCGCCGGGCCGCCATGCAGGCCCGCTTCCTCGCCGTGCGCGGCCGGGTGCAGCGGGCGAGCGGCGTGGTCCATCTGGTCGCCGAGGGGTTTCGCGACCTCACCGAGTCTTTACGCGACCTGCGCGCCGCCGGGATGCGGCTGCCGCCCGAGACCACGGATTTCGGCGCGCCCCCGGACCGGCGGATGTATCCGAGTCGGGATTTTCATTGAGGGGCTGCGTGGGGGGACGCCCCGTCCGTGCGCGTGCCGCGAAGCGATCCAGGGGACGAAATCCGACGCTTGGTGGCGTCTGCAGTCGACCCTTCTCTGAAGTTCAGAAGGTCCGCTTGCGGGCAACCTGACCCAGCTTGGTGATTTTTCCTGGCCGAAAGGAGTGCGCCTTCTTTGAAACAGTCGATCCACCAAAGCTGGCCCTGCCTCTGACACCTTCATTTACAGGTGCTTATTCAACCGTTGACCTGCTTTAGCTTCCAGCCCTGACCCAGCACGCGGTGCATACGTATACGAAAAATACTAAATTCGAAGTCTTGCTAATTTACAAACAGACATACCTTGCAGGCAGAGCGAGTCTCGATCTCCAAGCGTTTGAACCAGGGAGTATAGATTGACCGAGCGCCCCCGCGTCAAAACGCTGAGGCAGAGCACGGCCGAGGTCGAGTCGAAGCGAGCGTTCGAGTTCTGGCGCGACACGGCGCTAGCCATGTCCGGCGTCTCCAGCGCCGGGGCCGATGAACGGCGGTCGTTCGCAGCCAGTCGCCTCGTCGCCGTCACGACCCACAGCACCTTGCTGCACACCGAGGGCCCGCGGGTCGATGTCGAGCGCTCGGCGCGCCATGTCCGCCAAGACGGGCGCGACACCATCACAATCGCCCTGGTCCTCCGCGGTACCGAGTACTTCGAACAAGGGACCCGCGGCGGGCGGATGGCTCCCGGCGACATCAGCATCACCGACTCCGGACGCCCGTTCCTGATCGGGGCTTACGAGGATTACGAGGAGATCCGGCTTAGCGCGACGCGCGCGGCCTTCAGGGCCCATGTCGGCGAGCCGGAAGCCTACGCCGGGCGCCTGATCGGCCACGGCCCCCTCAATGCGCTGTTCACGACTTACCTGCGGTCCTACGCGGCCTTGGTGCCGGGCATGACGGAGGCCGAGGCCGGCATCGCGGTCGAGGGCATCCTCCACCTGTTCCGGGGTTTGGTGGGCGCTCCCACGGGCGACGTCACAGCCGACGCATTGCGGTCACTGGCCGCGGTGCACATCGAACGCAGCCTCCACGATCCGGGGTTCGGTCCCGACGCCCTGTACCGGGCGTTGTGCGTCTCCCGCAGCCGTCTCTACGCCGCCTTCGCCGAGGGCGAGGGCGTGGCGGCGGCGATCCGCGACGCGCGCCTCGACCGGGCGCATCGCCAGTTGTCGGCGCCTGCACAGGCCAGCGACAGCATCGCGACCATCATGCTCCGGTGCGGCTTCACCAACGCATCGGGCTTCAGCACCGCCTTCCGTCGGCGCTTCGGAACCGCGCCGCGCGATCTCAGAGCCTCGAACACCTGAGGGCGGACGCTTTACCGGACCTGGCGCGGCCACCAACCGCGTCACCGGCCGGTCCAAGACACCGCGTCGCCGGGGAGGAGCGGCACCACGTCGTGGGAATGGACGAAGGCTTCTCGAACGACCGCGATGGGCGCAAAGCCGAAGGTCCGCGTCCGGGCATCAAGGCCAACTTCCCCTTCCCACCGATTGTGTTGAAAAACTCGGAGGCAGCACATTAAGCGTCATCCAAGGCGGCGTTCCGGAGAATATTCGTCTCTAATAGGCGATCTAGATCTACTATTTCAGCAAGTTCTAGGCGGCTCGATAGCAGGAATTTCTACATCTGCATCGGTTCGCGGTGCCGCCTCGACCCGGTCCGGAGTTTTTCAACGAAATCCACCCATTGCAGACGGCACCAAGCGGCAGATCTCATCCACTCCGTCGCTCCGCTCGCGACGACGCAGGCTGATCACCGATGTCGTCTTGACAATGTTCCTATTTTGTGCTCATTAGCCGCCACCTGTCCTTCGGTGCAGTGGGGGTGACTCCATGGCACTCTTCGGGGGTCCGTTCGGTGGCTGACCGGCGGGTTCGGAGGGCAGGGCGGTGCCCGCGTCGGTGGCTCTCAGCCGCCATCGCCCCGGGCGGCGAACCGATGCGGGGCGTGTCTCGGATGCGGGCGTGAGGTCGGG
>NZ_JAKSYK010000081.1:0-301 GCF_022829425.1 Methylobacterium sp. J-072
GTTCCCGAAGCCCTCGGATTCCTGCCCGCTCAACGCCAAGGGCTGAAACGCTGTCCCGCAAGGGCCCGCACCGTCCTCCGGGATGGCGCGCGTCCCCTCCCCGGAGTGGCCGCGGACTACAGAGGGTTCCATGGCGGGCGCGGTCACATCTTCGCTCGCAGAAACTGAAAGTACCCTCCCCCGAGCGGGAGAGGGACAGGGTGAGGCATGCGACATCTCCGGAAAGACCTGGCCCCTGACCCCCACGCTCTCTCGCCCGGCAGAGGGGGCACGGCGAGCCCTTCAAGAGCGACCGTGACTC
>NZ_JAKSYK010000103.1:0-54396 GCF_022829425.1 Methylobacterium sp. J-072
GTTCCAACGGCAGCGTTCCAAGGATCTTGCCCTATTGGAACGGCCACGTTCCAGCGGGATAGTTCTAGTCAGCGAGCCCTATTGGAATGCAACGGTAGGTAGCGCGATCAGTTGTGTACGAAAAACGATCGTTTTCCCGACGATCCGAAGCGGCGGGTCGCGAACCACCCGAAACAGTCCCGATTCTGTCGGAAAAACGTGTCGGCTTTTCTATTGCCGGATAAACGGTGTTTTGGCGCCGTCCCGACACGCTTATCGAATATGCCGTCGTCTCTCGATTGCGAACGGCTGTTCGAGGATAAGAAAGCCGGCAAGGCCGGGGCAGCTGCCGCGCCTCGCTTCGTACGAGCAGTGGTCGGATACCGTGCGCAGCGCCCTGGTCTGGCTCGGTCACGAGGATCCGGCCAAGACCATGGACACGGCACGCGAAGGCGATCTGGAGGCCCTGGCGGTGCGCGAGTTGTACGCGCACTGGCAGGAGGTGCTGGCCCTCAATACCGGCTACACGGCGGTCGCCCTCATCGCGAAGGTGAACGCCATGGCACCGGCCTACGGAGGCGGCGATACGGGCTTCGAGCATCCGGAGTTCCGCGACCTGCTGCAGCGCCAGGCCGGTGAGGGTCGGACGATCTCGATCCGGCGCCTCGGCAAGTGGCTCAAGCGGATCTGCGGCCGGGTCTTCGACGGCTTCCGGCTGGAGGTGCGCCCCGACACCCACAACGGCAACCGGTACATGCTGGTGCGTGCCGAGGAGGCGCCGCGGCGGTTCGAAGCTGCCGAGTAGGTTCGGGTTTGAGGGGTTTTCAGGGTTGCCCTGGATCCCCTCGCCCAAACTTGCACGACCGCAAGCCCTGCCAATTCCAGGGCTCCGATCTAGAAAAACCCTTCAAACCCTGAAGACCCTAACTGAGCCCGACCTTTCTGGGCATCGGACAGGACGGTCGATCGGTTCATAGGCCCACGTAGGGCCCCCGGAACAGGTCACCCATCGCGCGCCGGCGAAACAGCGTCATCCAGCGCCGGCGCCGGTGCTTGGGCCTGTCGTGCAGCGTGTGGCAGCGCTGGCAGAAGGCCGCCAAGTTCATCGGTCAGGCCCAGATCGGCGAAGGTAGCAAGAGGCGCGGCTCATTCACGTGTTCGATGCCGTGTCACCCATGGTTCGAGCCGCCGGTCGCTAACTCGGGCTCTTGCGAAAATGGCGGCGCATCCTTTGTCACGGCGGGCATCAGCACGCACTCTTTGGCGGGAGGAGAGGGGCGCCAGAGGGGCTGGAGCGGTGCCACATCCGGGGACGACAGGGGCGCAGGAGCCGGGTTTCAGCCTCTACAGACCAAGGCACCCGTAGTCGGATGAGGAGGCCCGCCGAGCGGGTGGTACAATTTGAATTTGTCGGCCCGCGCGGGGCTTGGAGCCGGCGTGCGGAGGCCCTTACGGTGACAGAGCGAGATATCCTGGGGAAACCGATGGTAGGCTTGGACAGGGCTCTTGGGATGGCCGCTCATGACCAATCATCCAGCGGCCTCTGAGCCGACACCAACGGTTGCGTTAGCACCGCGGCCAGGATCTCGGCCGTTGCGGCCGCCTTCTGGATCGGCGAGACGCCAACTTTGCGCCGAGCACCCTTTATCGCGGCCCGAACGCCCTCATCCTCTGTCGAGTCGGTGGCACAAGCCAATTTGTGTGCATATCGGATCGCAGCAAGCCGGCGACCCGGCGTCGAAGCCGCTCGCCCCTCCTCCGCCTCTGAGAGAATGAAGGCGGCTACGACCTCGGTGCTCGCTGGCAGAGATCGGAACCCGACCGGATGCACCATTTCTGAAACACTCGGGCGTCTGACGTGTAGGCCCGCACGGTTGCATCAGCCTTGCTGGCCTACCGATAGGCGCGAACGATTGCGGCAGCTTCGGCTGGGAGACCGGCTGATACCGATCCTCATTGATCAAAACCCATGAGCCCAGGCGCGCAGTCCGATGGAGATGATGCGCCAGGGTAAGTCGATGAGGGTGTTCCAGGCGTGGCAGCAGTGGTCGAGGATGTCGGCGTAGGATTTGAAGACGCGGTTGCCGAGCCAGTTGTCGCGCATGAACTGCCAGAGGTTCTCCACGGCGTTGAGTTCGGGGGAGCGAGCCGGCAGGGGCAATAGGGTGATGTTGGCGGGCACGACGAGTTTCTTGGTTGTGTGCCAGCCCGCCTGATCGAGCAGCAGTACGGCGTGCGCACCGGGGGCGACGACCTGGGCGATCTCTTCGAGATGCAAGGCCATCGCCTCGGTGGTGCAGCGGGGCATGACGAGGCCGGCCCCTTTGCCGAGGGCGGGGCAGATCGCACCGAAGATGTAGGCGGAGGCGGTGCGCTGGTCCTTCGGCGCCGCAGGTCGCGTGCCGCGCTTGGCCCAGCGGCGGGTGATCGTGTTCTTCTGGCCGACCCGAGCCTCGTCGGCGAACCAGACCTCTATCGGCTTGCCGCCGACGGCCTGCGCGATCTCCGCCATGCGGGCGGGGAAGGCTTTTTAAAAGCGGGGATGGCGTCCGGGTCCTGGGCGTGATGGCGCGGGCGGGCGGAGAGCTTGCGGTAGCCCATGGCTCGCAGGACCCGGCTCAGCGTCTGCTCGGACACCGACACGCCGTGATCCTCGAACAGGATCTGGGCGAGATCGACCAGCCGCCAGCGCACCACCCCGTGGGCGGCCGGCATCGGCCCCTGCTCGATCAACGCGCGCAACGCCTCCCGCTGCCCGACGTTCAAGCGCGGGCGGGCCCCAGGCGCCTTGCCGCCGATCAGCCCGTCCGGACCGTGCGCGTTGAACGCTACGACCCAGTCCCGCACCGTCTGAAGCCCAACCCCGCCGAGAGCGGCAGCGGCCGAGCGCGAGCCGCCCGCATAGATCGCCGACAAAGCCAGCAGGCGCCGTGTTTGGGCGGGATCACGCGCGCACTTGGCCAAGGTGCGCAGACCGTCAGCGTCAAAGTCTGACCGCAGCGGTAGCGGAGCAGCCATGACATCCTCCTCGGGCTCCAAACCCGAAGATAGAATCACCCCTCAGCCGCTGATGCTACCCCGTGAGTCCTGCTCAACGAGGGTTGGTATTAGCCGTTCGCATTAGGGTCTGGATCGCTCGCGGCGCTCGACCGGCCTTCTCGGCGATCTCAGCCTCCTGCTGCTCGATGAGATCGCGGGCCGGCTGATCGCCATCTAGGCCACCGAGGATCTCCATCGGCACATGCCGGTTCGAGGCGCGGCTGCCATCTTCGAAGACGACATCGAACAGGACGGTGCCGCGATCCTGCGGGAGCTGTCGTGTGCGCTTGGCCATGCGGGCCTCAATAGGCCGGCAAGCTCGGCAGAACTAGGTCGCGGAATGCAGCTGCCCGAGCGTGGCGGTGATTGAGCGAGGTGCCTATGATGGGCAACAATGCCCCGTTCGTCCTGCAAGAACCCCGGTAACTGTCGTGCTGCCGGCCGTGGTGGCCCATGCCGAACGTGCGACGCGGAAGCGATCGCACGCAGAGCGGTTTTGCTGCGTGAACGGATTGAGGCGAACCGGGCCGAGGGGCGTCCTCTGTATGCATCACGCCTCTCAGGGGACGCGAAGCTAGGACAAGAACCCAATCGTGAACGCTGACTGAATTGGGCAGCTTGGCCCCGATCCTGGCGAGCCGGCTGAGGCTATCCCTGATACTCAAGATACTGAGAGAACGCCCGCCATTTCTTCACTGCTGACCGTACTCTGATTGAGCCGCGTCTGCATCCCTTTGCCAGGCTTGAAATAGATGGCACTTCTAGCCTCGACTGCTACCGTCTGACCGGTTCGCGGGTTCCGTCCAGTATGCGCGTCCCGCTCCCGGACCTCGAACATACCGAAGCCGCGCAGTTCTACACGGTCTCCACGAGCCAGGGCATCTGACATCGCACGGAGGATCGTTAAGACGACCGCTTCAATTTCCTTTTCGTAGAGGTGCGGGTTCTGCTCCGCAACGCGGGCGATGAGCTCAGATCGGATCATGCCTATACACAGAAGCTTCGCTGCGGCGTATGTGTCGACCTAACAGGCGTCGCACACACCACACTATAGGTGTGGATCCGCGGCGGCATGAAGCCGGCCGGAGGCGATGGCAGTACGGAATGCCTGATAATCCGCCTCATTCTGATCACCATAAGCGTGTGCCCAGTCCGCGAGAGCTTCGCGCAGGTCGGAACGCCCATCATGGCCGCAGTACCCGGCGATCGCCGCGGCGTCGCCCGTCCGAGCATGCGCCTTGGCTAGCAGCGCTCCGTAGGCATGGGTGAAGAAGGAGAGCGATTGCCCCACCATGCGGGCCACCGGGATCTCACCCTTCATATTCTTCATCTGGCGGACGTAGAACGGCCGCCCGTCGATGGTGGTCCAGCCGAGTAGCGGGTCGCCGACCGCTTGGAGCAGGCGCTGGCCGTAGATTACCCGCTCGCCCTCGTGACTTGCGTAGGGGTCCGGCATGCCGCGCAGGTAGGGTGCGTGAGCTGGGCGAACCGCTTCCTTCACCTGCAGGAAAAGAACGTCTTGGTCCGAGTTGCCGCACAGCAGCGCAACGTAGGCCCGCGTCCCGACGCTGCCAACACCAACCACGCGGTGAGCCACATCCACGACGTGATAGCGGCTGAGCATGAACCGGCGCTCACGCGGCAGGGTTTCGGCGTAATGCTCCAAGCCTGAGGTGACGCCCTGACGGGTCGCCTCGTCGACTCGGACGAGGATCGGCGGCTCCTCGCGGAAGCGCCAACCGCCATCGGTTCGTCGCTCGCCCACTCGATCGAGCAGGCTTTTGTTATTCTTGCGGCGTGCCTTCTCGACGGCTTTGCGCACGACGGCTTGTGAATGCGTGTCGATTTCGATGCCTGTGAACTCAAGGTCGTCGGCTCGGGCTGCCCGCTGCCATACGTCGAGGGATCCACGGGGAGCCAGATCGTCCATCGTGTGCTGATAGCCTGAGACAGCGCTCAAGACCGCCTGGCGACGCTCACGCACGGCTGCGCCAGCGTCCCGAGCCGCGACCTCAATGCTGGCGCAGAGCCGCTTTAGGTCCCACTCCCACGGCCCGACGGTGACCTCATCGAAGTCATTGAGGTCAAGTACGACGTCACCCTGTGGCGAGCCGAATAGCCCGAAGTTCGAGATGTGGGCATCGCCGTTCATCACTACTTGGATCGCACCACGCGGGCCCTGAGCGAGATCCCATGCCATGACCTGAGCCGCGCCCCGTAGGAATGCGAACGACGAGGATGCCATGCGGGCGACACGTAGGGGGATTAGGTGCGACTGCCGCCCTTCGTGGGCCTCCTCAATCAGCGCTACTGGGTCGGGGCGATCGGTACCGACCTCTAGTGCAGCGTGAGCGGCATGGGGAAGTTCGAGCCGGAGGGTCTTCCCCGCGGCACGACGCTTGTCCCACGGCTCTACGCCTGTCCGTAGGTCGATGCGCGGGAAGTCAGCCAATGGCTCTAGGACGGCTTCTTCAGCAGCCTCAACCACCGCGTCCTGCCTATCGTCTCCCGAGGACGAAGTATCCAAAGGATGCGCTGACCGTTCCATCGACACCGCCTGTCCGTTCCAGACCCTGTTAACGGCCTGACCACGGAATAAACACCTTGAACGAACGTGGGCTTAATCGCGCACCCTTGGATACCCGTCGTGGCAGGCACACCGTCTCGACGAGTTCTCCAATCAGCCTTGCGAGCGATTTGATGAGGTGGAGCCAGCCCATTCGAGGTGACTAGCCTTGGTCGCCCGGCTGTGGAGGTCGGCGCCATACCGGACGAACACGAAGAACCTGTCGAACGATGTGACGATGCCCAGCTCAGGCTTCGCTTCTGGTCGGTCGTGGTAGGCGACCGTGCGACCGATGTCCGATGGGGTCGGCGCGATCATGCTCAGTGGGGCCCTGTGTGCACCACCGGGAATGCGTGGGCTATCGACTTGGGTCCCAACGTTGACTTAGCTATGCGCCCCGGTCGACATGGGGTGTTCCGGTCTGACACGCCTCGGCGAGTCGAGAGCCGGCAATTCAGGAGACCGTCGCCGCGAGATAGACCCTGAAAAGCCAACAGCCCCTTCCCGGCAAGGAAGAGGCTGCTGAAAATTCCGAGGGCCTGTGGGGCCGGAGTGAATACCCCCCACAAGCCATGAGACCCCCCGGGGTGTCAAGACGGAACTCGTTTCCGTCAACGGGAAGGCTTTGCCTGGACCCTGCCGCGGCCCGTGAGGGACCGGGACCGATGTTTCACGCCACCATGCGGGAGGCGATCGAGGGCGCACGGACACTTGCGCAGCTCGACGACCTGTCGCGCAAGATCTGGCAGGCTCACGCCGCCGAGACCGTCACCGATACCGAGGCGCAGGGTCTCGCCGAGGCGCTGCATGCCCGTAGGACTGCGATACGGGAGGCCGTGGCGCCCGTTGGCATTCCGCTCGGCCGTGTGACGCTGTTTCCACCCAAGCGCCTCCAGCGTCCTCCTGAGCGATCCGTAGCGATTGAGCGCCGTCGCCGGTTGGCCTTCTCCGGCCCGATGCCGCCTGCGCTCGGATCCCGGTTCACCACCGGGCAGCTCGCGGTCCTGCGTATCGTCGGCGACGAGGTCGCCAGGAACGGCGCCTGCGGGCTGTGCATCGACGCCATCGCAGCGCGTGCCGGTGTCTGCCGGCGGCTGGCTCAAGGAGCTATCCGGTTGGCCGAGGGTGACGGGCTGCTGACCATTCAGGAGCGGCGTCACCAGGGCCGGAAGTCGGATCCGAACGTGATCCGCATCATCAGCCGGGAGTGGCTCGCTTGGCTTCGGCGGGGAGGACGATCCGCGGCGCCTGCTCTCTGGGGCAGCATAGGGTGCAAACCGATTCACCCCACGGATAGAGGAGATCCACAGAGGCAGGTTGTGGATACGGAATCGAAGAAGGGCTGCCGACAAGCGGCTGACGACTTCCACCGATCACCCAGAGCGAGAATCCGCGCGGGTGGTGGGGCGGGGCGAGCCATGCGGTGAGGGTCTGCGGTCGGACGGTATGACGAACGGAAGCCGATGGTCGTTTTCCGTATCAGCCTATGCTTCTGCGGCAAGGCAGTTGATCAGAGGATTGTGGCATCCGCAGATGCGGGAAGGTGCAGCGTTCCGTCAGATTGCACGCTCCATCCTGAGCGAGACGTCGGGAAATTATCAAATGACGGATTTGTCGACGACGAGGTAATGGGCTTTATCCCGCGAGTGAACGCGCAATTAGTGGTTGAAGCTGGATGCAGCAGGTAAGAAAACCGTCATTTGATGTGATTTAGCGTCTGTTTGGCGCTGCATATTGGCCGATTGGTTCGATATAGACGGGAATAAACCATTAATTAACGAATGCACTCAATATTTTTGTCTAATCTCGCCGCCGACTATAGTGCGAGGACTGTTTTTATTCCTGCGAAAAGCTGAATGATGCGCCTCCAACTCTCCCTCAAGGCGGCACTCTCGGCCGCCTTCGGCTTGCTCGCCCTCATCGCTGCCGGCCAGGGCGCACTCTCGATCGTCAAGCTCGCAGGGATCCGTCACTCCGTCGCCGAGGTTGCGGCGAACTGGCTGCCGTCCGTTGTCGCTGCTGGTCAGATGCGAGAGCTAGCCTCCGAGGTCCGGATCAAGCAGCTGCGTCTGCTCATATTGTCCGATACGCAAGCTCATCTGGCCGAGAACGAGGCCAAGCTCGCCACAACCCATGAGAAACTTGCTCAGGCCCGAAAGACCTACGAGCCACTGATCTCCTCAAAGGAGGAGCGCGCTCTCTATGGTGCCTTCGCCTCTGCCTGGGGACGCTTCGAACAGGTAGATGCCGAGATGCGGCGCCTGATGGAGGCCGGTCAGCAGCCGGCTGCTCTCAAGCTGATGAGCGCACCCGAGACCGCAAACCTCTACGACGAAGCCCGCGCCGATCTCTCGCGCGACGTCACCCTGAACGAGCAGGGAGCTCGTCGCGATGCTGACGCGGCCATGTCCGAAGCCGATGCCGCCTCACTGGCCGCCTACATCGCCGTGGCACTGGCACTCGCCGCCGCTTGCGCCGCCGCTGCCTTTGGACTGCTGCGCGTCTCTCGTCCGATCCAAACCATGACCCAGGCGATGGGTGTGCTCGCCGGCGGCAACGCAGAAGCCGAGGTGCCGTATCGTGCGCGCCGCGATGAGATCGGCGCGATGGCCTCTGCCGTGCAGGTGTTCAAGGACAATCTGATCCGCACCCGCCAGCTAGAGGCTGAAACCGCGCAGGCGCGACTGGCCGCCGATGAGCAGCGCAAGGCCGGCATGCGCCAGATGGCCGACAGCTTCGAGGCCGCAGTCGGTGGGATCATCGGTCTCGTGTCCGCTGCCGCAACCGAATTGCAGGCTACGGCCGGCGCAATGTCGGCGATGGCGGGTGAGACCTCCGCCCAGTCCGGCGCGGTGGCAGCCGCGGCCGAGGAGGCCGCCAGCAACGTCAACACCGTGGCGGCAGCAGCGGAGGAGCTCGGTTCATCCGTCCAGGAGATCGGGCGGCAGGTCGATGGATCGGCTAGCCTCGCGCACCTCGCGGTGGTCGAGGCCGACCAAACCAGCGCCTTGGTGCAGGAGCTGAGCAGCGCCGTGGCACGCATCGGCGATGTGGTTGGCTTGATCTCGAACATCGCGGGACAGACCAACCTGCTAGCGCTCAATGCTACGATCGAAGCCGCACGTGCCGGTGCCGCGGGCAAAGGCTTCGCGGTGGTGGCCTCCGAGGTGAAGGCCCTGGCCGAGCAAACCGCCAAGGCCACGAGTGAGATCTCAGGCCAGATCGCCCAGGTCCAGGCCTCGACCAGCCAAGCGGTTACGGCGATCGGCGGCATCACCGGGCGGATCCGCGAGATCAGCGGCGTGGCGACCTCGATCGCGGCGGGCGTGGAGGAGCAGGGCGCGGCGACCCAGGAGATCGTCCGCAATGTCAGCCAGGCGGCGATGGGGACGGGTGAGGTGACGAGCAACATCTCGGGCGTAGCTAGTGCTGCGGAAGAGACAGGGGCAGCAGCGAGCCAGGTACTGGATGCATCCTCCGAGCTATCGCGCCAGTGCGAGCACCTCGCGGCCGAGGTCGGGCGCTTCCTCGCCACTGTCCGGGCGGCGTGAGGCCGTCATGGCCGAGATCCGCACCATGACACCTCAGATCAGCGTCGAGGGCGCGCGTCGGCTGAGCGCTTCTCTGGCTGAGATGATCGAGCAGGGCGTCACCGGCCCGCGTGGGGCGCAGATCCACAGCTTAGGCCTGTCGTTGGAGACACTGGTGGGGGCTCTGCGCCATGAACTCGCGCAGATCGGCGCGAACGATGATTTGAACGATTGCCTCACCAAGGTTGAGCGGCTCGCTGCTCTCGCCCGCGCCTACCCCGATCCGAATGTCGGCGCAGCGCCCGACATGAAAGGTGACCCCATCCGCTGACTCAGCCGCGCTCACCCGTTCGATCCGGAGCCCTCCCGTGCGATCTACACCCGTACAGAATGACGAGGAGGCTCGGCTTCAGGCGCTGGCCGAGCACGAGATCCTCGATGCCGAGCCAGACCCGTCGCTCGCCCACATCGTCGAACTCGCCGCCCGCCTGCTCGGCGCACCGGCTGCCTTCGTTTCCTTCGTCGACCGGGACCGGCAGGTCTTCCACGCCAAGGTCGGCCTAAGCCTGTGCGAGACCGACCGCGACGTCGCATTCTGTGCTCGGACGATCGCGCAAGCCGACATCCTCGTCGTGCTCGACGCCTCCCAAGATCCACGGTTCCGCGACAATCCCCTGGTCACCGGCGCCCCGTTCATCCGCTTCTACGCAGGTGTGCCGCTACGTACCGGGGACGGGCATGCCATCGGTACGCTCTGCCTCGCCGGTCCCAAACCGCGACGTTCCTTTACGGGCCGAGACCGGCGTATCCTCGTCGACCTCGCCCGTCTCGTGCTGGACCGGCTGGAGTTGCGCCGCGTCGAGGCGGCCCGGCGAGCGACTCAGTCGCGCTTCGAGCACATCGCCGAAACCTCGTCCGACGCCATCATCTGCGCGGACGCGCTGGGGCGGGTGAGCTTTTGGAGTGCGGCTGCCGAGCGCTTGTTCGGACATACGGCGCTCGAAGCTCTGGGCCAGTCCATTGCAATCCTGGTGCCCGATCGAATGTGTGGCGGCCACGAGGGCGAGCTGCGCCGTATCGCACATGGGGCGGCGACAGGGATGATGGGTCGTACCGTCGAACTCATCGGCCTGCAGAAGGACGGCCGGGAATTTCCGGTCGAGCTGTCCTTGTCCTCTTGGACCGAGAATGGCCACGCAGCCTTCGGGGTGATCGTGCGCGATGTCAGCCAACGGCACGTGTTCGAGGAACGCATGTTCCGTCTTGCGCATCTCGATCCCCTCACTGAGCTGCCCAACCGAGCCGTTCTGCGCGGTCGGATAGGGGCCGCGATCCTGGAAGATCGTCCAGCGACGGTGCTGATGCTCGATCTCGATGGCTTCAAGGAGGTCAACGACGCGCACGGGCATGCCGTGGGCGATGTCGTTCTTCAGCTGGCGGCAACTCGCCTGCGTACCTGCATCGACACCATGGGCGTAGTGGCACGCTATGGTGGCGACGAGTTCGCAGCCGTACTTCCCGGCGTCGGTGATCCCTTGGTGGCGACTGCCACCGGCCAGGCGGTGATCGAGGCCCTCGCTGAGCCTTACCATGTCGATGACCTCGTCGTGCGTCTCGGTGTCAGCGTTGGCATCGCCCTGAGTCCCGCTCATGGACAGCGCGAAGACGAGCTACTGGCTTGCGCCGATGCCGCCCTTTACCGTGCGAAGGTAGATGGACGCGGACGCGTCTGTCTGTTCACGCCGAACTTGCGCGAGGTCGCACAACGTGAGCGGACGTGCCGCGACGGGCTGCGTAGCGCCATCGAGAACGGCGAGTTCGTCCTGCATTACCAACCGCAGGTAGACTTATCGGACGGCGCACTCGTCGGCGCCGAGGCCCTGATCCGGTGGCAGCATCCTGAACTCGGTCTGCTCATGCCCGCCGCGTTCCTAGAGGTGCTCGACAACGGTCCTGATGCAGCTCGGGTCGGTGACTGGGTTCTGCGCACCGCCTGCGTCCAGGCACAGG
The DNA here is from genome assembly GCF_022829425.1 of Methylobacterium sp. J-072. Classification (NCBI taxonomy): domain Bacteria; kingdom Pseudomonadati; phylum Pseudomonadota; class Alphaproteobacteria; order Hyphomicrobiales; family Methylobacteriaceae; genus Methylobacterium; species Methylobacterium sp. J-072. Next base: position 11,125 of record NZ_JAKSYK010000103.1, read on the forward strand.
CTTGGCGGCAAAGTGGCCTGCATCCCTTCCGGATTGGGGTGAACCTCTGCGCGGCCCAATTTCGAGATGGTGATTTGGTTGAGCGGGTCGCAGCCGTGCTCGCAGAGACTGGACTGCCGGCTGAGGATCTGGAGTTGGAGATCACCGAGACGATCATCCTGCGTCACGACCCAAGGTTGGTCGCCACGCTCCAGGCCTTACGCACCCTGGGCGTCGGCATCGCGTTCGACGACTACGGTACAGGCTACGCCTCGCTTAGCCTGCTCAAGCGCTTCCCACTGACGCGGCTGAAGATCGACCGTAGCTTCGTGAGTGGTCTATGCACTGATCGGCAGGATGCGGCGGTAGTGCGGGCGGTAATCAATCTGAGCCGCAGCTTCGGTCTCGAAGTGATCGCCGAGGGCGTTGAGACCGAAGAGCAGCGCCAGCGCTTGCTCTCGAAGGGCTGCCCGGAGGCACAGGGTTATCTATTCGGACGACCGTTGCCCGCAGCGGAGTTCGCTGCACGTTTCCAGGGGCGTGAACAACATACGCGCCAACCATCGACTGCAGCGTAGCTGAGCGGGCAGAACACCGAGTTGCGCCAGCATTTGTCCGAGATTTGGGACATATCGACGGAGACCGCGATCGATCCCGGGAACCTACATGCGTCGATCGAGGCAGTTCAGGCCGAGCGCGATGCGTGGCGGGACGACGCTGAGCGGCTGAGCGGCTGGGCGCTCGAAGCACTTCGGCTTCTTGAGCAGCGACTGCCGGTCTCGGGCCTGCTACACGGCAGTTCTTCCCATCAGTGCGCGCGAGGCGTTCGCGACACTGCACGGCATGCGGCGGGCAAGCACGCGACGACAGGCGCTCTCCGGGCCAGTTCCCCGTAGGACGCCCGTGAAGCCTCGGCCGGGCTGTGGCGTGAGGGTCGGTATGCCGGGAGAACTGGGCACCGTGCGCGCCGGCTTACGGCCCATTATTGCGGGCGGCTTGATCCTGTGCTGGCTCTGATCCATCGGGGCGAGAGAATGTCGCCGTCCTCTGTGATGATCCAAGGCTGCGCATCTTCTGCGTCTATGGCCTCAGCCGCAGCCGCAAGAGCCTGGCGTAGCGTCGGGAACTCGTGACCCTGTGCGACGTGCGCTGGCCCCCGGCCAGGCCACACGGTCAGCTCTGCGCGCTTATCGAGGTCGGCTCGCGTCATGCTCTGCTCACAGCTGTTGCGGGAGCGAGAGTGCCTACCGCCGACATGCGGCGAGCGAGTGACAATCGGGTTAACGGTTGGTGTCTACAGGACCGTGTAACAACTAGGCAGCTGCGACCGCGCGCTGAACCGAAATCGCTGAGCGGTGAATGGGGAGGCGGTTAGGCCGCCCCACTCGACCGACGCTTAGCGGTTCCCAGGCGTTCCGCTGGTCCCCCCGGGCTTCGATCCCGATCCAGCGTCATTGGCCCCTGTGCTATTGGTTGTGCCAGAGCGGCTCATGCCGCCGGTCGAAGGGCCACTGCCGGCTGCACCGGGTGACGAGCCTGAGCCGGCGTCGTTCGCGCCCGTGCTGTTTGCGGTCCCTGAACGGCTTGAGCCACCTTCAACAGCGAATGCCGGGCTGCCCAGGGCGAGGATGGCTGCGAGGGCGAGAAGTGCTTTCATAGGCGTATCTCCCTTATGTATCCGCCGATCGAGCGCAGAAGGCCGCCAGGCGGTAACAAGGCAATCGCGCGTCGATGAACCCGTTCCTCCATTTACGGTCGAGCTGTTCTCGGGGCCATTTTCGCCATTCGTAGGCCTGTCTTCTGCCGGCAAATTCTCAGGCCAACCGCCTCAAGCTTCGGGGCGAGGACTGCGAGAGCCGCCCGTAGGGCTGCCTCATCGCCCCAGGCTCCCGCGGCCATCAAGACCGCGGAGGAATGCCTGCCTTCTGCAGCCAGCGGCGCCAACGTCTTCGCCATCCTCTCCGACGTGCCAAGGCTGCCGGCGGGGCCACAGAGAGCCAGGGCGGTGACGTCTACGGAGAACAGCTTCCCGGCGGGCGGCTTCAACCCGGCCTGCACCTGGCCGCGCAAAACTCTGGTGGCCTCGGCGGTTCGGGCGGCGGCGTCGGCCTTCGCCTTCAGCTTGGCGATGGAACGGCGCGCGTCGCAGGCAGGCAATCAGGCCGAGGGAATTTGATGACAGCCGCCATAACGATGTCGAGCTCCAAGCGTGTATTCTAGCCGAAACGACATCCACCTTTGTGGGGCCGGATACCCGCTGGCGCAGTATCATGAGCGAAGGCATCGTCCCACTACGCAGGAGAGATCAGGCGCGGTCTGCCCTCGACCGAGTTGATGCCAACGCGGTCAAGCTGCTAGTCGCCGGCCAAGCGACGAGCCTGCAGGCGGCACGGGCTGGGATCATCCTCGCCGACCTACGAGAGCAACGGGAGCAGATGACGGCCGTGCTCGCTGACCTGCGCGGACGGGAGCCAAGCGGTAACGCTCAAATTGACGAAGCCAACGCCAACCTGATCACCGCGATCAACGATGGCATCGTGCAGATCGACCTGTTTATCGCGCAGGCTCAGGTGTTCCTCGAAGCCAAGCCATAGGTGAATTAGCCCGAGCGGATCGGCGGTAGCGGTCTCAGTGCCGGTATCGTTCGGCCAGGGCCATCAGCGCCTGGGCGAGGTCGGTGAGGTTGGCCGAGGCCGCCTCGACCTGCCGGGTGCCCGCTGCCGTCTGCTGGCTGGCCTGCCGGATGTTCTGCAGCGCGCCCATCACCTGCTCGATCCCCAGCTGCTGCTGGTTGGTCGAGGCCACGATCTGCTGGAAGATCTGCGCACCTTCTTCCACCTTGGCGGTAATCTCCTCGATCGTCCGCTGCGTCGTGTCCGAGCGGGTCTTGCCGGCCGCCGCCCGCTTGACCGCCTCCTCGGTCAGCATCACCGAGGTGTTGATGCCCCGCTGGATCTCGCCCAGGAGCCCCCGCACCTGGCCGGTGGCCGCTTTCGCTTGATCGGCCAGCAGCTTCATCTCCGAGGCCACCACAGCGAAGCTGCGCCCGCTCTCGCCGGCCGCCGCCGCCTCGATGGCGGCGTTGAGCGCGAGCAGATGTGTGCGCTCCGAGATGTCGTTGACCGTCTCGATGATGTCGCCGATCGTCTGGGTCTTCTCCGACAGGCTGACGATGTTGCCGGCGACCGCCTCGGCCTGCTCGCGGATCGCGTCCATGGCCTTGGCGGTGTCGGAGACGGCGCGCAGGCCCTGCCGCGAGGTCTGGGCGGTGGCCTGGGCGGTGGCGATCACCTCGGTGGCGCGCTTGCCGATCTGCTCACCCGTATGGGTGATCTCATCCATGGTGGCGGCGGTTTCCTGCACGGCGGCGAACTGCTCCTCGACCGAGGCCGCCTGCTCCTGCGCCGATGCCTGGATCTCCGCCGCCGCCGCGTTTAGGTCCGCGGTCGCCGCCCGGTTGGTCCGCGCTAGGTCGGAGAGACCGCCCACCATGGTGTTAAGGGTGGCGCCCAGCCGGCCGACTTCACCGCCGGCGCGCATTTCCAGCTTGCCCGACAGGTCGCCCACGCCCACCCCCTCGACGAAGGTCATCACGCGCACGAGCGGCCGCACGATCAGGCGGTTGATCGCGATCCATATACCCACGCAGATCAGGAGGGTGAGCAGCGTGCCGCTCCACAGAGCGAGGCTCTCGTCGCGCCCCGCCTGTGCCACGCGCAGGGTTTGCGCCGCACGGGCCTGCTCTTCCAGAGCGTCGATGGTGGCGAGCGTGTCACGCAGGGTATCGAAGAACTGCTTGCCCTTGCCTTCAGCCTCGATCCGAACCGCCTCTGATCGTGTCGTTGGATCAGCTGCGTCTCGGATGGCAGTCTCGCCGATATCGCTCTGCCAAGCGCGGGCTGCTGTTACGGCATCGGCCAGGAGGTGCGACCGCTCTGTATCGCTACCGATCAAGGTCCTCAAGCGGTTGATCGTCTCATCCAGGGTAGGCCGACCCGATCGATAGGGTTCGAGACTGCTCTCGCGTCCGGTGATGAGGTAGCCGCGCAGCCCGGTTTCCTGATTGAGCATGGCGGTACGGAAGGTGTCGAGGCTGCGGGCCACCTGCGTTGATCGGTCGAGGGCGTCTGTCGCGTCTTGCAGCCGGTTCCGCGTGAGCAGGACCGCACTGCTGCTGAGGACCGACACCAGCGCGATGACGCCGATGGCGCCGCCCAGCGTGCGGTTGAGGCCAAACGTGTTCGGCATGTTCGGTCCCATTCAGTCAGACCTACGGACCACCCCGAACGAGGGCCGCATCCATGACGACACCGCCCATAGCGGTCAAACCGAGCTCGGGCGAGCAACGCCGTGCTCAGCCATTCCTTCGGCCTCGTTCCCGACGTTTGCGCCCAATGGCGGCTGCCGGTCCTGCCTGATCAACTCCAGCTCCTCGGCGCTACGCTCCTCGATGCCGACTAGGCGATCATCAGCGTTCTCAACTGCACGGATGAGCTCGTCCAGCTTGATCTGGATCGCGGAGGTGTCACGGGCGCCGGCCACCAAAATCACGCCTGCCAGGAGCATGGCGGCGATGGACAAGAACAGGTTGAAGACCAGCGCCCAATGGTCGTTGAAGCTGAGGAGAGCACCAGCGCCGAGACCTGCCGCGACCGTGAAGCAGGTTACCAGGAAGCCGACAGGCTTCGAGAGCCACACCGCAAGGCCTATGATGGGACGGTCCAACATCGCTCCTCAAGCTCAGCGCATCAGGCTGCTAAGCTTAGATAACATGGTTGTGTTTCCGCACTAGAGCCGTGCCCTGGCGGGTTGAATCGCTTGGGGTAGGCGATCTGGCTGGCCTGTGATTCACTGGATGGGCTTGTGATGGAGGATTGCCATGCCTTCAGCCCTGTCGGTGGATCTGCGCGAGCGTGTGGTCGCCGCGATTGAAGCGGGTGCATCGCGGCGTCAGGCGGCCAAACGCTTCGGGGTCGGGGCGGCCAGCGCGGTCCGTTGGCACGAGCGCTTCCGGCAGGACGGGAAGATCGCGCCCAAGCCCATGGGCGGCGACCGCAACTCGCAGCGTCTGGAAGCGCAGGCCGCCCTGATCCTTCGGCTCAACGAAGAACACCCGCTCTCCTTCTTGCGGGAACTGCGCGACAGGCTCTCGGAACGCGGCGTCCGGGCAAGCACGAGCAGCCTGTCACGCTTCTTCGCCCGGCATGGGATCACCCGTAAAAAGGGGCTGTCCACGCGGCCGAGCAGGAGCGGTCGGATGTGAGGGCCGCGCGCGAGGACTGGTTCGATGGGCAACCCGACCTTGATCCAGATCGCCTGGTTTTCCTCGACGAGACGGCGGCCACGACGAAAATGGTCCGCCGCTATGGTCGTGCTCCGTGCGGTCAGCGCTGCCGGATCGCCGTGCCCCATGGGCACTACAAGACCACCACCATCACCGCCGCCCTGCGCGCCACGGGACTGATCGCCAGGACCGTCTTCGATGGAGCCACGAATGGTATGCGCTTCCGCGCCTACGTCACCGACATCCTGGCTCCGGTGCTGAGGCCCGGTGACACCGTCATCCTCGACAATCTGAACGCCCACAAGGTCGCCGGGGTGCGCGAGGCCATCGAGGCGGTCGGTGCACGGGTTCTCTACCTCCCGCCCTACAGTCCCGACTTCAATCCGATCGAGCAGGTCTTTGCCAAGGTCAAAGCCCTCCTCCGGACGGCTGCAGCACGAACCGCCGCTGACCTGACCATCGCCATCGAGGACGCGTTCGCCGCCGTCCGACCGGACGAATGCCGAAACTACCTCACTGCAGCTAGATACGATGCCGATGAGCCAACCTGAAAGGGCACGGCTCTAATCGGGGCTGTTCATGTCCGATCAGACGTAGGGCCCACCAAACAGGTCGCCCATCGCCTTCCGCCGGAACAGCGTGCGCCACCGTCTCCGTTGATGCTCTGGCCGGTCGTGGATCATGTGGCAGCGCTGGCAGAAAGCCGCGAGGTGGCCGAGAGCGTCGGCTAGCCCACCAGCATTCCGCTTACGCTTCCCCGAACACCGAGAGCGCTTGTAGGATACCCGCCAGTGGATCAGAGCTTTCTCCGACGGGCTCATAGCGACCCGCAGCGCCGGAAGCGGGTCGACCGACGCGTCTGATCACCTCTCGCTCGAAGGCAACGAAGCCCTCGATCCAACCGGTTGTATCACACAAGGGGCGACAATCGATCTCGGCCCGGTACTTGGTGCCATCCCCGCGGTAGTTGGTCAGGTAGCCGTGGAAGCGCTTGCCGCCCGCGAGGGCTCGATGGAAGATATCGAGCGTTTCCTCGCGTGTCTCCTTGCCCTGCATGAAGCGTGGGCTCTGCCCGATGATCTGATCGAGGTCGCGTCCGACCAACCGCGAAAAGACGGGATTGGCATAGAGGATGATCGGGCCAGGGGGATCGATTGTCACCTCTGTGACGACGATGCCGACAGCAGTATCGTGGGCAAAGGCCCGGATCAGTTCGAGCGCTGTCACGGGGCCAGAATGTGAATGATTTGCAAGACGTGCGACCCTCATGAGTAACGCATGATGGTCAACTGCGTAAATGCCGTTCGGTTCACCAGCAGAGCGGAGTGCAATGTTTTGAGGTGCGCGTTTAAGTAGCGCAATCTTAAAAATAAATATTTGATAATTTTATCTCGACAATGGAATGATCTTAAGTATTTCAAGAAAGTTCAACCGTGACGCTACATCATCAATGGCAAAATATATCCGCAAAAGTTCTTCTGCTTCTTCATGGCGTGATTTGAATGTCTTCGGAATTTGTGCGACCGAATGTGTCATTCGGAACGTCTCGACTGGCATGTTGAGAGATGATGCGATAACTTTCAAACGCTCAGCGGCCGCCGAAGAGACAGAGCCTTTGGGTTTAGGGCTGGTCTCGCCAAGGCATTGAGACGCAGCTTTGCAAGCCTTCCTGCCCATGATGATCCTCGGCTATCGATCCTGCCGGCATCTGGCCCATAAGTCCCGCTGGTTGCAAGCGTAAACTAAATTGCAATCGACACGGGTGTATGGCCTCCGCTAAGTCTGATTGTGCGCGACCGATGATGTCGGTCCTGAGGAGGCGCACAGGATGCCCAAGCGTACCGCCCCGAAGAACCTGGCCCGTCCTCAGGAATTGCGAACCAGCCTTGTCGCTTCGGGGGTCGTCGGCACTTGGGAGTGGGACCTTCTGAACCGCTGCGTGTACTATGATGAGGAAGCTGCGGCTCTGCACACGGGGGACCGAAGCCTCGCCGGCCATCCCGTGAGGGGGCATGCAGCGATCGCCAACGTCCATCCTGCAGATCGCGAGTGGATGATGCGCGACATGATCCTTGAGACGCTAAGCGGTGGTCTGTTTCTGACCGAGTATCGGGTTGTATGCCCGGATTTAGGCATACGCTGGCTCCTTTGCCGAGGCCGGATCTACCGTGGGGAAGATGGGCGAGCCCTACGCTGCCGAGGCATCATGATCGACATCACCGAGAGCCGGGAGGCCAGTGATGCGGGTGAGGGGTATGTCGCCCGCCCTGCCGTGCACGAGGAGAATGCGATCATCCAAGCCGCAGACCGCTGTTTAGAGGCCCGCGAGGCGATCTTGCAGCACGGCTCGCCCCTCCTTCGCCAGAAAGTGGATGCGTTGCTCCTGGCGATCGGTCGAGAACTCGCGCTTTTGCAGGACGACGAGCGGCCCTCGAACTTGCATTGACGAAGATGATTAGCTCAGCTGATAACCACAGATAGTAATGCACTTTGCAGTCAGCTGCTGACCGCTGACCCCTGCACTCCCCCGTTACCCCTTATCAGCGGCTGATACAGGCACCCGGAGCGCTGGCGATCCTACTCGCAACGATAGGGGCTTGTGCCTTGCCCTGTGCACCCAATTCAGCCCGACCTCGGGCGCTGCAACACTTTGGCATGACAGGCCTTGAACGCACGCGCCAGTGTTGCGAAAGCAGATAGCTTCAGCATCTCGGGAGGGCAGATGCCACGCTACTTTTTTGATGTCCTGCACGATGGCGAGGACGTGACGCGTGACCACCGTGGGATCGACCTACCCAACCTCGAGGCGGCAGAGATCGAAGCCTTGGAGATCTGGAAACGCATCCTCAGGGAGCGCGCCGCAGGTGCCGCAGACCCGTTCCACTGGCACGTGGCCATCCTGAACGAGAATGGGACGGCCTTGGCTAAAGTCCCCTACCCATCCGATCTCGCGAACGAAGCATGACACTGAGCCGAGGGTTTGGTTCAGGGAACGCCCTAGATGCTGGAGATGACCCATCACACGTCGGCACCTCTGACACGATGACGGCCCTCGAACTGCTTCGTGCTGTCGCCCACAATGCGCCCGTAGGTGTCGTCGTCACCGATGCGACTATCGACCTGCCCGGCCCCACCATCCTGTACGTCAACGCTGCCTTCGGCCGCCTCGTAGGGCGCGATCCTGGCAGTCTCATCGGACTGAGCCCGCGTTTTATGCAGGGCAAGGAGACACGTCGGGCGCAATTGGACTCCTTCCGCCGCGCGATGACGGCGGGTGTGCGCTTCCACGGCTACCTGACGAACTACCGCGCCGACGGCACCCGGTACCGCGCCGAGATCGACTGCCGGCCGTTGCGCAGTGCGGATGGGCGGGTCGAGAACTTCGTGTCCTTTGAGCGCGAGGTGGTCCGGCGCGTCGGCCGTCCTGCGATGAGCGCAGACGGGCGCTACGAGCCGATCAGCGTAGGCGACGATATGCTGGCGGGCGTGCTCCAGGAGCTTGCACTGTTCCGGCATATCTGAGCGGGCGACGCATCCCGGATCGCATGGGGCGCACGGTGCCACCGAGCGTGAAGAAAGCATAGCTGTGGGAGCGATCCTGGAGGAGCAAGGCTGACACCTCAGCACCGGCCCAGGCGCCTCAGCAAAAGCTCATTAACAGCTCAGTACCCCAAAGGCATCACACCATACGCACTGAAGGCGCCGGGACCCATGTCGCGCGTTCCGCGCCCTCAAACCGAAGCCGATCGAAGCACTGCGGCGCAGACCTAAGCAGCGCCGACGTTCTTGAACGTTCGCGCCTGTTCGGAAACGCTCGGAGATGTTCTCTGCACACCTGTGCACCTTGGGGTGCGGACCAGCTCTCTCGGTACCATCCGTGACTACGGGTGCCTTGCTCTGTAGGGAACAGAACCCCGCTCCGGCGCCCCTGTCGCTCTCGGGTAAGACACCGCTTCGAGGCGCATCACGCCCCTCTTCATCCTGCCGCAGTAGCCGCCCGCGTAATTAAGAACGCCGTCATGCCGACCCGGTGACCGTCAGCCGGACTTCCGCTCCCTGTCAGCCTCCTCACCCGCTACAGCCTCGACTGCCGCGATGCCGTTCTCTATTTCGGCAACCTGGCGCAAGGCGCTTCCGGCCGGCAGCCCGTCGTGTTCGGCCATCGCCAGGATGAGGGTACGCTGGTGCGCTTTCAGGCGTTCAAGGAGGGCGTTGAACTTGTCGGGCATCGGCGGGGCTGTAGCTGTCGAGTGGCAGCCCCACAATCGAAGCACCGAACGTTCAGGATGGTTTCAGAGGGCGTCCGCGAGATCATTGCCTGGGCGGGAGGTAACGCCGTTCTCGATCATCGGCTGACCACTCCCCTGGCCGGTCATGAGTCCCGCCGCCGGCGCGCCATCGTTCGCCTGTCGACCGGCCCGCGCGGTGAGGATCTGTCCGCCCTGCTGCTCCGCGCCGAGCGTGACGGGGACTGTCAGGAATTTCGTGTGGGGGCGGCCATAGTGGATCCGAAGGAGGTTCCCGATGGCACGACGCAAAGCACCTCACATCCCTGACGCGCTCCTGGACCAGTTGCTGGCCGGCGCCGATCCCAAGACGGCGTTCGAGGCCGACGGCCTTCTGGACGCCCTGAAGAAGGCCCTGGCTGAGCGGGCGCTCAACGCCGAGATGGATCACCATCTGGCGGCCGAGGAGGCCGGCAACACGCGCAACGGCTACGGCCGCAAGACGGTCACCACCGAGACCGGCCGGATCGAGCTGGCGATCCCCCGCGACCGGCAGGCGACGTTCGATCCACAGCTGATCGCCCGCTATCAGCGCCGGTTTCCGGGCTTCGACGACAAGATCGTGTCGATGTACGCGCGCGGCATGAGCACCCGGGAGATCGTCGGGCACCTGCGCGAGCTCTACGGGATCGAGGTCTCGCCCGACCTGGTCAGCACAGTGACCGACGCGGTGCTGGAGGAGATCGCCGCCTGGCAGGCCCGGCCGCTGGAGCCAGTCTACCCGATCGTGTTTTTCGACGCCCTGCGGATCAAGGTGCGCGACGAGGGTGTGGTCCGGAACAAGGCCGTCCACATCGCGCTCGGCGTGCGCGCCGATGGATCGAAGGAGATCCTCGGCCTGTGGCTGGAGCAGAACGAGGGCGCCAAGTTCTGGTTGCGGGTCATGAACGAGCTGAGGAACCGCGGCGTCGAGGACGTGCTCCTGGCCGTGGTCGATGGGCTGAAGGGCTTCCCCGACGCGATCCGGGCGGTATTCCCCGAGGCGATGGTCCAGACCTGCATCGTCCACCTCCTGCGTCACAGCCTGGACTTCGTCTCCTACAAGGACCGCAAGGCCGTGGCGGCGGCGCTGAAGGACATCTACCGCGCCCTCGATGCCGCCACCGGCGAGGCGGCCTTGGCGGCCTTCGAGGCGAGCCAATGGAGCCGGAAGTACCCGGCCATCGCCCAGAGTTGGCGGCGGGCCTGGAGCGAGGTGGTCCCGTTCTACGCCTTCCCGGGCGAGGTCCGGCGGATCCTGTACACGACGAACGCCATCGAGGCCCTGAACGCCACGCTGCGCCGGGCCGTGCGCGCCCGGGGCCACTTCCCGACCGACGAGGCCGCGTTGAAGCTGCTCTACCTGGTCTTGAACCGCTCCCCCGTCACCGTATCCGAGGCAGGGCGTCGGGCGTTCGCGTCGCCTACGTCGCCGATCGCTGGAGCATCGAGCGCCTCGACGAGGGCGTCATCACCGACCGGACGTTCGTGCCGACGCTGGCCGACGCTCAGCGTGTCGCCGCCCGCATTAGCCGCCGAGACAAGGTGACGTTGCTCCCCGCTCTCACCAGCCGCTCGCGACCATGGCCGACAGCCCAACCTCGCACCCCTGACGATGCAGCCTGAAAGGAGCCTGCGCATGCCCAGCAAGCCCGACCCCGACCGCCTCCCCCATCCCGGCCGTACCTCTGCCGAGCGCCGAGCCCTGGACCGCATCGGATGCGGCGAGCCCCCGGCCTGCTCGCAGAAGACGCTCCGCAACCAGCTCGACACTGGTCTGATCGTGGACGTCGGCACCGAGACCCGCCGGGATGCCCTCGGCGCGTACAAAATCCCGAAATTCGCGATGCCGATCCCGGTTCACATGGCCTGGTGCAGCGCCGTGGCAGCGACCGACGAGGAGATGGCGGCATTCGAAGCCGAGTTGGAGGGGCTATGATGACCCTACCTGTCACCCCTATCAAAGCCGCCGCCGATGCCCTCCTGCGCATCGTCGTCACGGACGAGCGGAAGCGCAGCGCCACAGCCAACCCCGAATGGTCCAAGGGCCGGCCCTGGACCGACACCCTGGCGGCGCCCTCGACCGATGCTCTGGACGTGCCAGGTCTCGCCGCCGACCCGATCGGCACCGCCTGTCGGGCCGAGCTGCGCCGGATCGGCCACGCGCTCCATGCCGCCAACCCGCACGAGGACTTCGCGGCGTTGGAGGTGGAGATAGCCGAGATGGATCCGACGCACGCCGGCTGGCGCGCGATCGTGCTGGAGATGGCGTGGCACGGGATCCGAGGGCCGTCGGCATGAGTCGCGCTCCGTCCCGCGCGTGCCACCTCTGGCGCACATCCTAGCCCTACACGACGGCATCAAGCGCGCCACGGCGTTCGCTAACTGCACCGTGCGAAGTCTCATTGCCGGGGTGATGAAGGCTTGGGTATTGGCGAGACCGTGGACCAGGCCAATGACTACCAACTTCCGTTAGCCTCGGCCTTCACGAACTCGATGCAGCGGCGCCGGGCTGTGTAGCCATCTATCTTCTCGAAGGCCTTCAGAAGCTCAAACACCTCTTTGCTACGGAGGCGCTGCAAATCTGTGATCGCCTCCTGGAAGAAGCTCTCTACCGGGACGCCGAGACTTCTCGCGAGGATCCGAAAAAGCGCTGCAGTATCATCCATGGCTTAGGCAACCCCGATCTAACGGATGCCGTCGCCGTCAAAAGATAGATTTGCTGCTGTCCGAGTGCGGGAAGCTACCTTATGGCGCATGGGGTAGGCCTATGCCTGCCCAGGATCGCTATTCATAGCCTGGAGGCATGGGGCTAGATCCAGAGAGAGTTCCTGAAAAGGGTTGCTGGGAGGTCCGAGCATGAGCTTCCGCGAGCGCTGCGCCTACCAACCGAGACCCATCCCTTTCGTCTGCTTGGTCGGCTTTGCGCTCCCCAGACGCCAGATCAGTGCGTTCAGGGCGATTAGAGCTGTTGTCGTTTAGGTTGGGTCATAAGCGTCGTATCCGGCGGCGGCGATGTACTTGCGGCAGTCCGCTGGAGTGAAGGCTGCGAAGGCCCGGGCGATGGCTGCCCAAAGGTCTGGGACGGTTCGGGCAGCGGCGGTGCGCAGCAGCGCCTTAAGCTTTGAGAAGGCCTGCTCGATCGGGTTGAAGTCGGGCGAGTAGGCCGGGAGGTAGAGGAGCCGCGCGCCGGCCGCCTCGATGGCTTCGCGCACGCCGACGACCTTGTGGGATTGCAGGTTGTCGAGGATGACGGTGTCACCCGGCTTCAGCACCGGGACCAGGGTGTCGGTGACGTAGGCGCGGAAGCGCGCGCCGTTGGTGGCCCCGTCGAACAGGGTGGTGGCGACCAAGCCGCTGGTGCGCAGGGCGGCGGTGACGGTGGTGGTCTTGTAATGGCCCTGGGGCACGAGGAGCCGGCAACGCTCGCCGCGTGGAGCCCGACCGTAGGTGCGGGCCATGTTCGTGGCGGTCGCCGTCTCGTCGATGAAGACGACGGCATCGGGGTCGAGGTCGAGTTGACCCTCGAACCACGCCTCCCGTGCGGCTCTCACGTCCGGACGCTCCTGCTCGGCCGCGTAGACAGCCCCTTTTTACGGGTGATCCGATGCCGGGCGAAGAACCGCCACAGCCCGCTGACGCTCGTGCGGACACCCTGCTCGGCCAGGATATCACGCACCTCGTGCAGGAAGGCCTGCGGCTGCTCCCGATCGACCTGAAGGATCCGCTCAGCGTGCGCTTCGATGGCCGGTGCGGGTCGCTGCCCGCACGAGGGCCGGGGCGCGATCGCGCCCTCCGCCTGGAAGCGTTCATGCCAGCGGATCGCGCTGGATGGGCCGACCCCGAAGCGCTTGGCCGCCTGTCGGCGCGAAGCTCCCGCCTCGATCGCCGCGATCACGCGTTCTCGCAGATCCATCGATAGCGCTGACGGCATCCAGACCTCCTCGGAAAGCCCAACATCGAATCAGATCCGCAGACTGCCCGCTACCCCCAACGATTCAACCCAGCCGGACACGGCTCTAGCGCTTCCATTCGCATATCTAAGCGAGACGAGCCGCATTGATCGAGGTCGTGTGCCAGCGCATCGGAGGCGACCAGGGCGTCCTCCATCGCTGTTTCTAGTCGGGATGTCGGTACGATCCGGCGACGCAGGTTCGCCACCGTGTTCTCGGCTGTCAGCCGCACCGCGTCGCCCATCCTGCCCGTCGCAGTCTCGACGATGTCAGTCCACGGCCACAAGGCCATGGCGAGGATTGGAGGAAGATCGCATGTCTCGTGCGCCTGTGCCGCTACAGGCAAGCCGCCATGCGCAACGAGCGAACCACCGACGGGCGCCATTGTGGGCTTAAGCATTGTCACCGTTGGGCGTCCGACCAGGATGAGGGAGATCGTGCTGCGACCACTCGTAAGCGCCCGGGCCGTGACAAGTTCTTCCCAACCATTTGTTCCGGGGGAGGCTGTGAAGGCGGCATCTCGGCTAGGCTGAGCAGGATTTGCGCGCCCTGGATGGCTGCCAGCGTCGTTGATGAAGCGCCGTGCTGCCGGGCCTCGTCGTCCAGCCGATCTAGTCGCTCGGACAGCACCTCGGCTCGACTCTTATTGCGTCCTGCGGGGAATGCGCCGAGCAGCTCGATGAGCGCGTCCATGAAGCGGCAGGATGAAATCGGGAGCGTGGCAGCGTCGTCTGGCATGATGCGATCCCGAGAGCGTCGCAAAGCCCAACTGGTGACCGTTTTACCGAACCTTGCCCCTGCATTTGACGGGATCAAGACGCATTTCAGTGGAGGCTTACCTGGGCGTTGCGTGAGTACATCGCCCCCAACTTCGATGTCTTCGCCGTCCGCGACGTACAGGCTGCTCTACTCTCCGCGAGCCGCCTGTCGGATTTCGGCCGAGGTCGGCTTCTGGGCCGCGGCCATTCTTATCTCCGAGCGCCACGAGGACGCTTGGGCGCGGCCCATGGGTGCCAGTTTCGAACCGTCGGCTGGGCTGATGGCCCCGTTCTGCGCGAGCGCCATCATACCGGCCAGGAGAGCCAAGCCGGTCGTGACGCTGGCGAGGATCGGCGTGAGATGCCGGGCGTGCTCGCGCAACTGGTAGATCGCTGCGCATCCGAAGGTGAAAGCGGAGGCCAGCAGGACGGCGAACGCTTGTTCAGTCATGACATAGCCCATCGCCCCGAAGCCCATCCCGCTCACAGGTGCGCGTATGAGAACGCGCAATCCATCGGCCCAATCACTTGTCGGTCGCCGAGAAGGCTACGCCCGGAAGCGATGATCTGAACGGTCTGTCGGCTATGGCATGCAGTCCGCGCCATGACCTCTAGGTCGCGCAGATATGAGATCAGCAACTCGTGCGGAACTTCATCTGTGTTAAGAGCGTCGCCTACCTTTTCCGAAACGGTGCGCTCAAGCTCGGCCCAGAAATTTGCTGGGATTTGCATTTGCTGGTTCATGTATGCCGCCTGATCTGAAGGTGTCAGGTCGTTTTTGGTCACTTAAGGCTCAAGCGCTTCATCTAATGTTGGCTTTGTATCACTTTGGAATGGCGTTATTGGCGCTGGGGATACCGGTTCAACCCCAATCGACGAACTCGACGCCGATCTGTCCGTCCTCACGCCATACGGTTCGACACCGACGTGAGCCGGCGGATAGGTCGGTTGCCCGAGACCTGAAGCTGCGGGAGGAGGTCGCCGAGTAGGCTCAGCGTGCTATCTTCCCGGCTTGGGTACGGGGGAGGTCAGATGAGCGACGCCGACACCAAGCATATCTACTGCGCAACCGACCAGGCGAAAGCCAACCTTCGCATCGGCTCGGACGACAGCAAGACCGTGGAGTGCCCAGCCTGCGGGCAGAGCGACACCTTGGAGGAGGCGACCGCCGATGCCATGCGCGGCATGCTTCAGGGCATGATCGGCGACACGTTCCGCGGATCCAAGAACATCACCGTTAGCCGCCCAGGACCGGCGCCCTGCTGGATCCTCGCGGACTGAAGATGGCTGCCCACGACCTGAAGCCCGGCGAACGCATCGTCTGCTCGAACTGCGGGGCGGTTCACGAGGCCACGGCTGATGGCATGATCGAGAACATCAACGACACCCGGTGCCGCGTCTGCCGACACAGCATGACCCACTGGCGGCAATACGTCGGCCTTCGTCTCGTCGAGCCGGACGAGATTACGCCTACCCGCCCAGCCTAACGTCCGAGCCGCCGCAGCATCGCTCGGTGCAGCGCATCCGTCTTCCGCATCTCGGTGTTCGTGGCCCTCACCATGTCACGCAGGTGGACGAAGGCCGCCCGCATCTGCCGGCGTAGGGCGATGCTCTCAGCGGAACGCCGACCATGGGCCAACGTCGCTGTCCGAACCCGTGCCAACCCCTCGGGTGTGCGAGCCCCAGTGCTGCTCCCGCCGTGCATCCGGCATCGCCCGTTCGGCATGGCGGGACCCTGGCACGGACAGCCGGATCGCGTCCTGGCTCCGCACCGAGCCGCCTCACGCGCCTGGATTAAAGCGGCCCGCCAATCGGGCGCATGGGGTAGGTTGTCGAAATCAGGAGGCACCCCGCCCCCCTCTCTTCCGCTGCGGCGCACCCCCTCCCCCCACCTGCTGCTGGCCGCCGATCACGGCCTGGCCCCCGTCACCGACCTAGTTGTGCTGCACCACGACCGTCTGCTGACCGCCGGCTCTCACCCGCTGCAGGGTCTGCATCCCGGCCTGGAAGGAGCCGTTCATCCGGGCCGCCGCACCCGCCATCCGTGCCGCCTCGACGCACGCCGCCTGCTTGGCCGTGCCCATCGTCCGATCTGCGATGTCGAGCTGCTGGCCCATCACGGCTGCGGCCTTCATCGCCAGGACGTGGGTGGTGGCCATCTGGTGCGCCAGCATCCGCTCCAAGGCATCACCCGCCTGGATCGTGTCGGCGGTGTCCAGCGCCAGTTCGAGCGAGCCCGCGTTCTTGGCCAGATCGAGCCGATCCCGGCTGGCGTCTGCTGCCACCGCATCCGGGTTCACCAGCGTGTCGAGGATCGCCGGCAGGGTCTTGGTGGCGAAGTCCTCCCCCGGGACGAGCTCGCCGCCCACTGCCCGCACCGGAGCCTCGACAGGCACTCTCACAGCCGCCTCTTGCCGGTCGGCATAACCTGATGGGCGACCGCGCTCCTCTGCTCGGCAACGCGATGCTCCAAGAAGGGTATCGCCGGCTCGCACCCGTTGCTGTGTCATGCCCGCTCCTGTCAGCCGAAGCATCATCCACCTTGGCGTGTGATATAGCACTCGGAAAGGTTAGGCCCTACGGCAATTGCAAATCGGAAACCGATTTTCTTGTCTACCGATGCTGTGGCACCTTGCCATTACGCAACGACCAGCGCAGGGACAGATGACTTTGCACTGGAGTATGAAAAGTGGACGAAACCGTGGAAACGATCGAGCGTGGGGCGACCGACTATATCGAGCTGACAGCGGGCCTCGTTTCGGCCTACGTCTCGAACAACCATCTGCAGCCGAGCGAGATTGCGACGCTGATCGCCAACACGCACGCTGCGTTGGCTGGGCTTAGTCAGGGCAGCGCACCTGAAGCCCCGGCAGCGGAGAAGCTCACCTCTGCGCAGATCCGGAAGTCGATCACGTCCGATGCGCTGATCAGCTTCGTTGATGGCAAGCCGTACAAGACGCTGAAGCGGCACCTCAGCGGCAACGGCATGACAATCGAGCAGTACCGGGAGCGCTACGGGCTGCCGCGCGACTACCCCTCCACGGCCGCCAGCTACTCCGAGGCGCGTTCCAAGCTCGCCCGCAGCTTCGGTCTCGGCCAGCAGCGCAAGAAGGCGGCTCCGATGGCTGCTGAGCCCGCGGCTACCGTTTCGGAGAAGCCAAAGCGCGCTGGCCGGCCGCGGAAGGCCAAGGAGGCCGCTGAGGCCTGACGAGAGACCGTAGATCCGGCTCCGACTTCGGTCTTTTGACGACACCCATACAGATCAGCGGGCGTAGGAACGACCTGTCCGCTGATCTTCTCAGAGCCAGTCGGCACCTTCAGGAGGATCGCCATGGGTCTGACCGCTTTTCTGTTCTTCGTCGTCCCGTGGATGGCACTCGCCTTCTGGCTGTTCCGCCTCCCGAGCGCCCTTCGCCTCGGCACCCCGGCCACACCTTGGCGCGCGCTGACGGATTATCCCGATCCGGTGCGCGATCAGCAGCACGAGAAAAATCCCTACAACTCTGACAGCGACGACGGATCCGGTAAGCTGGGCGGCGATAAGCACAGTCCGCTGATCAATCCCTGAGGATGCCCCACGACATGAAAGTCGGTACGGCTTTCGGCCGGTGTGTGCGGCGCAATATTATTTTTCCGCGCTCAATAGGGAATTAGTCCAGGTATCACGTCTAGATATGTAATTTTCAGACGGTTTATTCAAAAGACGTCAAATTTATTTTTCCGATCCAGGCCATGTGTAATGTTACCGCGTCATCGTCGATCGCCGGCCTTGGCACCGCCTGCGCCGACCTCCTGTTTTCTCCGACCCGTGGGGACGGCGCAGGCGTCCAATCTGGAGCGCCCGGCATGACATACCGCGTCATGATCAATCGCATCGGGAAGGCCGGAGTGCCGCGGAGCGCCCCACGGATCTACTATGCGAAGGATGAGGCCGACGCGGCGACGATCGCGGCCTACGAAGTCGACGGCGCCAAGCCCGACCGACCCCGTGTCGCCACCGTCACCGACGCTGAAGGGCGCATGGTGTTCACCTATTCCGGCCGCGCTGGCACGGCGCAAACATGACTGGGAAGGAGCGCGAAAACTGGGCGCTCCACGACCGCGAAGCCAAGGCCCTCATCAGCGTGATGCTTACGTTCCAGGTAGCGTTCCTGGCGGTCACGATGCTCTGGCTGTGACGCTCGTCGTTGTGGACTCCTCTTCCTGTAGCTCCGCCTCTACAAGAACCCACTCCCCGAGTGCCCCTTGAAGGCGTTCGCCCGCCGGATGTACCCGACGACGGTCCGGGGATCCCGGTGGCGGCTCTGGTCCATGACGCCAGACCCTACAACCGAGGCGCCGCGAACACACCCATACCGGAATGACCTCCTTCGGATCGCCGTCGGGTCTCCGGGGGATTGCGGATTAAGATCCGCAGGATATCCAATCGGTATGGTTCAGATACCGACAGGGCAAACGGCATGATCACGGTGGTGGGCGGCACCAAGGGAGGCTCGGGCAAGTCGACGGTTGCGACAAACCTCGCGATCATGCTCTCGGCACGGGGGGGCGACGTGCTGCTGGTCGATGCGGACGACCAGGAGACGTCGACCGACTTCACTAACCTGCGCGAGGCCGCACGGCCCGACGGAGCCGGCTACACCTGCGTCGCCCTGACCGGGGCGGCCGTGCGCTCCGGCGTTCAGCGCCTAGCCCCCAAGCACGCCCACGTCATCATCGACACGGGCGGTCGCGATACCGTCAGCCAACGAGCAGCGCTCTCGATCTGCCACACGTACCTGGTGCCGTTCGCGCCTCGGTCCTTCGACGTGTGGACCCTCGACAAGGTGGCCGAGCTCGTCGAGGAGGCCCGTGCCGTCAATCCGGAGCTGCGGGCCCTCGCCTTCATCAACCGGGCCGAGGCGCGCGGTTCAGAGAATGCCGAGGCGGCCGAGCTCATCCGCTCAAAGCCTGGTCTGGAGTTCGTGCCGACCGCGCTCGGAGCCCGGAAAGCCTTCGCCCATGCGGCGGCCGCCGGCCTATCCGTAACCGAGCTACGCCCGCAGGATCCTAAGGCCGCCGAGGAGATCGGCGCCCTATTTAGCTATCTGTTTGATGCCCAGAAGATATCCAACAGCCATCCGGAAGAGGTCCGATAGATGGCTCTGAGTGCAAAACCGATCCGCCCTGCCCTCAAGCCCAGTGAGCCGGCCGACCCCATAGAGGCGTTCATCGCGAAGGGCGGGAGCGTGCCCCAAGCCGAACCGTTGGCCCCGGCTCCGTTTGCCGCCCCCGAGCCGGCTGCCAAGGGTGCTCAGCATCCCCTCAAGTTCCCGGCAGACAGCGATCTGTTCGAGCGTTTGGAACGGGCGCGTAAGGGCAGCGCGGTCCGCCTACCCCGCAACACGTGGGTGCTTCAGGCTATCGCCGAGAAGCTGGCGCGCGACGGCGGCTGACTATCGCACACATATCCCTTAGAGATGCGCAGGATATCTTTTTGGTATCGGAAAACCATCCGAAAGATGTGTTGCGGACGCCCGGGGCACATCTTCTAGAGATCGGAGCATTCTCCGCACCTGCGCGGCCGACCACACCCCTCCGCGGGCCGCCGGGATCCCGCGGGCGTTAAGCGCCCCCGCGATCTGGCGCAGCGAGACAGCGCCCTCCGCCCGCACGGCGTCGATGATCGGGGCGAGATCCATAGCCCGTTCCTCGGCCCGCCGGGTCTGGCACGCCCTGCTGCGCACCTGACCGGCTTCTCTGTTCGACAGGTTCGCCGGCTTCCCCAGGCGCACGCCCCGGGCTTTCGCCGCTGCCAGCGCAGCCTTGGTCCGGGTCGAGATCATCTTGCGCTCGGCCTGGGCGACCACGGCCATGATGCCGACCACGAGCTCATTCGCTTCCGGCATGTCGGCCGCCACGAACCGGACGCCGGCCTTCTGAAGGTTCAGCAGGAACGCCGCGTCCCGTGACAGGCGATCCAGCTTGGCAATCACCAGCGTGGCCCCGTGTAGTCGGCAGAGCGCCATGGCTTCCGAGAGGCGAGGGCGGTTGTCCCGGGAGCCGCTCTCGATCTCCACCAACTCCGCCACGTGCCGCCAAGCGCCACCAGCCAGGAAGTCGGCGACGGCCCGCCGCTGCGCCTCTAGTCCAAGCCCGGACCGGCCCTGCCGCTCGGTCGAGACCCGCAGATAGGAGACGAAGGCAGATGTCATGCGGATTTTACGGGGTGTCACGTCCGATCAAACGGTCGTTCAACCGGATGAAACACCGCTCCGCGAGAGCGCAGGGGACACACCGAGACTTCCCTGTGGCTCAGCTCGAACCCATTTCAGGATTATCCGCCGCGGTGCGGTAGGGATGTGCGCGAGGCCGGGATGCAGCCCGACGGTTGGTCCCGGCCGGCTGCATCAGGCTGGCTTACAGACCCCTCTGCCAAGGATCTGGTTGCGCAGCTCACGTCCGATCCTTCGGATCAGATGCCGGCATACCAGGCGTAGCCCTGGTCCTCCCAGTAGCCGCCCTTGCCCTCGCCGATGCCGGCGAAGCTTTCCACCACCTCGATGCGCATCACGTACTTGGCTTGCTTGTAACCGAGGTTACGTTCGACGCGCAAACGTAGCGGTGCACCGTTCGAGACCGGGAGCGCCTTGCCGTTCATGTCGTAGGCGAGGATCGTCTGCGGGTGGAACGCGTCTACGAGGTCGATGCTCTCGTAGTACCGGACCGGCGATCCGCCGCCGGCCGCGGTGTCCTCCGACGCCTGCTGGCCGCCGGAACTCTTCCTGCTCTCCCCACCGCCCGACTGCTTGGTCATGGCCGGGTTGGCGTTGCCCGCGGGGACCGCCTCGTCGGGGCCGTCATCCTGCGCGGTGTCAGCCCCGTCGTCGTCCTCGCCCTGGTCCATGGTGTCGGCGCAATGGAACACCACGTAGCGCGCCTCAGGCTTCAGTTTGGCCCGGGACAGGAGGTCGGCGAGCGGCACCCCGGTCCACTTGCCAATGGCGCTCCACCCCTCGACGCAATCGTGCCGGGTGATCTGGGTGCGCGCCGGTAGCTTGCGAAGCTCGGCCAGCGACAGCTTGAAGGGCGCCTCCACGAGACCGCCGACCTCCAGGTGGTACTTGGCGAACTTGCCCCTCGCCAGGGCCTTGTAGCCCTTGTCGGGCGGGGTCTCTGTGCCGTTCGGCTTGAACCATGGCGAGATGTCGGCCTCGGCATATTCCGGTGCCAGGCTGCATTCGGTAAGGAGCAGGCGCTGGACGAACAGGTTGGCGTCCTCGCCGGTCTTGAGCGTGCGCTGGAACCACACCGCGTTGCTGAGGCGGTCGCACCCGCCGAGCATGGCCGCCGCGGATGCGGCGGAAGCCCCCTTCAGGAGAGCACGTCGGCTCGGTGGGCGTCTCATGCCCGGGGCTCACCCGTGGCGCCAGTCGGCTCGACCTTGCGCTCGATCACGAACCAGCCGGTCATCATGCCGCGCATGTTGTTCCAAAAGCCCGAGAGCAGGACCAGGGCGACGTGCACGATCACGAACAGGACCAGCAGCGCCGCCACGACGAAGTGCACCGTACGCGCCGATTGCCGGCCGTCGAACAGGGTCAGCAGGAACGGAAAGGCCGCATCCATGGCTGGCGACATCGCCAGGCCCGCCAGTACCTGCACCGGCAGGAGCACGAACAGCACGACGAGGTAGGTGAGCTTCTGGATGACGTTGTAGCGCTTGGCCTCCTCGCCCTGCGGGAAGCGTAGGGTGAGGTGCTCCCGCACCGATGCGCCGAAGTGCCGGATCTGGTCGCGTGACGGGATCACGCGGAAGCGAAGCTGCCCGCTGACCAGCCCGTAGAGCAGGTAGGCGAGGCCGTTCAGGACGAAGGCCCAGGCGAAGAAGAAGTGCCAGCTGCGTCCGCCGGTGAGGTCCTGGTCGCTCGGCAGGGTCAGCCAGGACGGGAAGCCGCGATCCGCTGGCTCGCCGTCGGCACCGGCGGAGGAGCCGAGATAGCCGGTGGTGTCGAAGGTATGCCCGAGGACCGTGGTCACGCCCTTGGGCGGGTCGTCCTCGGTCGAGGACATCGCCAGGAGCGGCGTGTTGAAGGTCGAGACCTTGCCCCAGTATAGGGCGGGGTGGGCGTTGAAGATCTGCAGGCCACTCATCAGCAGGACCAGCAGGCAGGCCGCGTTGACCCAGTGCGTGATGCGGATGACGGCGGGATGCCGGAACATCCACCGGCGGCGCTCGACTTCGGCTGTGTCGGGTGCGGAGCGCGTCAGGAATGTGTGGGGCAAAGTGGAGAGCTCGTCGACGATAGGAGCGGGTCGCGGTGGAAGGGCCCAGGAGGCCCTTCCGAGGTCGCGGTGACCGCCTCACATGCGGTTCATCATGCGGCGCTTCATCATCCGCTTCCGCATCATGCGCTTCTTCATCATCATGCGATCGCCGTGCATCATGCGCACCTGCGTGATGCCGGTATCGGACTGGAGCCCGTTGACGGACATCGGAGCGGCCGATGCGGACCCGGTAACGAGGGCAAAGCCGCCTAGTAACACGGCGGTAAGCGCAAGGGTCGTCTTCTTCATCTGAAATCTCCCAGATAGGGCGGGTCTCCCGCCCGAACCTACAGAGAAGCCCAGGCAGCCTGCCTAAGTTCCTGAATACAACAGTCTTTTCGAACTGTGCATCCCAATGAAATTAGACAAACCGCTTTCCTACGAACGGCAGCTGAGATAAGTTTCAAGCGGTGCGTCGATTTTTTAATGGATGTAGAAATATTTTGTTCGGTGGGATTTTGCCAACGATTTTCTAACTTACGATATAGTCAGATCTGAACCTCTCCCACTTCTTCCGGACAGGTGTCGCATTGTCGCTGCGATCCGGGAGGTGCTCGTGACCAATCCAGCCAGCCTAAAGCCCGAGAACCCGCACAAGGCGGCCGCGCGACCACGTCGCAATTTCCTCAAGGCCGCCGGCATCCTCGTCGCTTCAACAGCCTTCCTGGAGCTGAACCTCAGCCAAGCCTTCGCGCAGCGTGGCGCCACGCTCGCCGGCGGCACGGTCGACCTCGGCCAGGGTGACTTCGCCGTCCTCAACTACGCCTACGCCCTGGAGCAGTTGGAGGCTGCCTTCTACACCCAGGTGCTGCAGCAGCCCTATCGTGGCTTTAACCCCTCCGACGAGCAGAGCCTCACAGGCATCCAGCAACACGAGGTCGCCCATCGCGAGTTCTTCCGCTCCGCGCTCGGCGGCAATGCCATTCCTGACCTTCAGGTCGACTTCGGCCGGGTCAACTTCGCCAGTCGTCAGAGCGTGCTCGGCACCGCCCGCACCTTCGAGGATCTAGGCGTCGCCGCCTACAACGGCGCCGGCCAACTCCTGCGCAACCCGGACTTCCTCGCCAAGGCCGGCTCGATCGTCTCGGTCGAGGCGCGCCACGCCGCCACGATCCGCGACATGCTCAACCCTTACAGTGCAGCATTCGCCGGCAACGACATCGTGGACGGCAACGGCCTCGACCGCGCGCTCGTGCCCTCCCAGGTGCTGCCCAAGGTGGTGCCGTTCGTCCTCACCCCCGTCAGCGCGAGCCAACTGCCGTGATCGCCCGGCCGATGCTCGCCCCCGCCACAGAGGACGCCACCATGACCGCATCCACGCCTGCCACTCCCACCCTGATTGAGACACTCGATCCCGACATGACTGCCCGGATGACCTCGCGCCGGGGCCTGTTCACCCGTGCCGTCGGCACGCTCGGGGCCCTCGCTAGCGCGCCGACGGTGCTCGCCGTCGCCTCCACCGAAGTCTTCGCTCAGGGCCTACCGGGGCAGGTGGTGGACGTGCTCCGGTTCGCCCTGACCTTGGAGTACCTGGAGGCAGAGTTCTACCGCACGGCGCTGGCCACGCCCCACCTGATCCCGGCGCGCTACCGAGCCGTGTTCTCACAGCTCGCCAAGCACGAGGCTGCGCATGTGCGGTTGCTGCAGGGCGCGCTGGGCGCCGCCGCGATTTCGTCTCCGTCCTTCGACTTCACGGCCAAGGGCAAGTACCCGGAAGTGTTCGCGAACTTCGACACGTTCACGACATTGTCGAGCACGTTCGAGGATCTCGGCGTGGCGGCCTACAAGGGACAGGCTGGCAACCTGCAGGGCACACCGGTGCTGACGACGGCGCTGCAGATCCACTCAGTTGAGGCACGGCACGCCGCGGAGGTGCGGCGGGTGCGCGGCTATGTCGGTTGGGACGGCGCCTTCGACGCGCCTTTGACCAAGGCGGCCGTCCTTGCAGCGGCGGGTCCGTTCCTCGCCAGCGGCGCCTGAGGGCACATAAGAGGCCGCGGACTGAAGCTGTGGCGGAGCCGTTCGGTGCGCCGTCACAGGTTCTATGCGAGAGAGCCTGTTCGCCAGCGCCCAGCATCAGCAAATAAGACCCACCGGCCCAGCCCACCTTGGGGGGAAGATGCGGACCGGACCGATGGGTGTCCCTCGTGAGGACGCGCCATCGTGCTGCGTCGCAGTCTGAGGGTCAACGATGAAGGTCCGTGCCCACGAAAGCGGGGTGGGATCTACGCTGCGGCGTCAAACACCACAGCAGGCTCTACGTCCTCGCATGACGGGACGTAGGCACACCAACCGCATACACCTCTGTCGGCCGCCTCTGGAGCGTTCCACTGCGAACACTCCGGGCACACCTTCATCACGATGTGGGTGCCATGGACGAACGCGAGGCCGCGACCACAGAAGGTGGCCGCGCCTTGAGGTAGCTTTTTCAACATAGGTAGGTCCTGCGTACTATCGCAGGTTGATGTCAATGGATGCTCTAGGTTTCTCTCCGGGCTCCACCGAGACCGGACATCATGTAGCAGCGGCGGGCCTTGATCCGAGTGCCTGTGCCAGCATCCACCGCCTTCTTGAACGAGCGGAGGTCGCGTCAGGGCATGCCCCCGCCCGCCCGCCGCGTCCGCATCGATGGCGAACGCGCGAATCATGGCGGCCCGCTCTCCCGGGTCGAGGGTGCCGAAGACGTACTCGGCTGCGTACAGATCGGGATCTGAGGCGGTATCATCAACGCCGCTCACGGCACCGCTTTCGAAGACGATGTCTAGAAAACTGTCACACCTTCGCGTCGATCTCACGCCGGCGCATATTGCCGACCGCCCGTGCCCCGGCCGCCGTTGTATAGGAGTAGGACGATTGCTCCGATCGTTGGCCGTCAGCCGAGGTAATGATCCACCGGAAGCATCCCGCATGGGTGGGGCACGGCACTACGCACACCCGGTTGGACCGAGAGGTAAGGTACGACATCGAGAGCCGATGCTTACGAGCCATTTTCCCTCTACGGAGCGTGAGGCGATCGAGTTTCAGATCCTCGCGGCACCGTTGTAGTGGCCGTCGTGCCCGCAGATGCGGTTACAGGGCGCGGTAGACGGCCCAGGCGGCTCGCAGTAGCTCGGCCCCATGCCCCCCCACGCAGGCTTGTGGTTGCTGCGGTAGGCGGGGACGAATGTTGGAAGGACAGCTGGACTTCCAGGCCCCGAGCGAGGGCTACCCCCAGGTGGGGCTCTATGCGTCCGCGATAAGCCGCTCGTATTCGGCCTCCGCGGCACCGTAGGTGTCGCCGGCCATGTCCTCCAGCTTCTCGCGATCGAGCACGGTGATATGCCCTCGCCGCGCCCGGATCATGCCCGCGCCCTCAAGCACATGCGTGGCTGTCGTGACGCCTGGCCGACGCACTCCCAGCATCAGCGACAGGAACTCGTGCGTGATCGGCAGGTCATCCTGGTCCATGCGGTCCTGGTACATCAGGATCCAGCGGGCCAGTCGCGCCTCGATGGTCAGCTCGGCATTGGCGTAGGCGGTGCCCCCGACCTGCGCGATGAAGCTCTGCACGTAGCGCCCGAGCAGGCCGCGCAGGGCCTGACTTGCATCGAGGGCTTCACATAGATCTGCAGCTGAGACGCGCAGCGCTTCGCCCTCGCCCTGGATGAGGACGGCGAACGGCCCGCGGTCGGCTCCCAGTACCAGCGGTGTGCCGACCATACCTTCGGGACCGACGAGGCCGATCTCGATGCGGCCATCGCGCGTGTCGGCCAGGTACGAGCAGATGCCGCTTTCAACGAAGTAGGCGTATTCAATCGGCTGATGCGGGACGAGCACCGTCTCATGTAGCAGCAACGGTACGCGCTCCAGTGCGGGAGAGAGACAAGCGAAGTCGTCCGCGGGCAGCGTGGTGAGGAGACGGTTACGGATCTCTGATTGCCGAAGCTGGAACACAACTCTGCTGCCGATCAGGGCCAGGGCAGCCTTCATCTCGCAATCGCCTGCCCCGAGGCAACGGCTCACGATACACCACCTTCGCACAGGATAGGGGCGAACCCTAATCTATGTTGACGACGGCTCGCCCCCGCCACCAGACCCGGTCACAGGTTGGTGGCGTGTGGGATATGCCACTCACCGACCAAGTCGAGCGAGGCGAAGTAGATCACCCTCCCGTCCTCATCGCGCACCCGAACCGAATAGGTCCGACGATCCCCGTCCGGGAGCCTGTTGCGCGCCATATCAGGGAGGGCATCCAATGCCTCGATGCGAGCGGCTTCGATGCCAGACAGTTCGAAGCCTTCGCTGTCCACATTGCGAAAATTACCGTCATCGGTATCAAAGAAAAAATGTGGCATGAGATATCCAGCCCTCAAACAGGCGGGAGCACTCGCGTCTCTCAGTCGCTGATGCCCAAATATTCGATCAGCGATTTCATGATTTTTGCATTGAAGCATACATATTTTCAATAACATGTATCAACTATAATTGTATCTAGTTTGATGATTATTGATCAAAAGATAGTAAAATTGGCGAAATAGAATGGTCGTGCGCAATCTTTATTTTTATAAACTAAGTTGGCGTCAGTGATATTATCGATGCCTAACTGTCAATTTTTGGGCGCACAGGAGAGGCTCAGTGGGCCCGCGTCATGACTACCAAGTCAACATCTCCGATCTCAGCAGAGATGGAACGAGGATCCTCGCAACGGATGACGTGTTCGCGGATCTCGCGACCGAGCCCTACCCCGCTCGCGAAAGGCTATCACGCAACCAGTCGCACCGGCTGCAATAGAGCGGTGCGTTCTTCTGGGGGCAGATCAAGAGTTGTGCTCAGGCCGCGCACGTCAACCGCTCCTCGATCCAGGTCTGTGCAGCATCTAGATCGGCGAAGGTGGGCCGCGTCGGCGTATCGACCCACCCGAAGCCAGCTTCCAGGAACCACATCCCGGCCATGTCGTCGTGATAGCCCGACAGCTTCACCAAGACCGCAGTCAGGAAGCCGTCGGCGAAGACCAGCTGCCCATCGACGTCGTAACTGCCGGTGGCGATCTGCACCGGCTGTAAGCGGAGGGTCATCCGGTCGCTCGCTTCTCCAGATGCAGGTATGTTGGGTCAAACTCGGAGACACGCAAAAGTTCATTCCAAGCCTCGATCACCAGCGTGCTGCTTCGGAGCGTGATCAGGGTCTTGCCGCGCATTTCTTGGAGCACGCGATTAATGTGTACGGGCGTGAGCCCCAGCGCATCGGCGAGATCCGCCTGGGTGACCGGCAGCGGGCACCGGTAATTCCCGGCCAGCCCCACCGCTTGCAGCTTCAGATACAGCTCGCAGAACAGGTGGGCGACGTGCTCAAAGGCTGAGCGCCGCCCCATGCTGACCAGCCATTCACGGAAGATCCCTGCGTCGATCAGCGTGTCACGCCAAAAGATTGCCGCGATGCCGGAGTGGTGCGCCGTCAACTCCCGCAGGCTCTCGTGCGGGATGAAGGCCACGGTGGCTTTGGTCAGCGTGCCGACGCTGTGATCCATGGTAGGGACGTGCAGGCTCTGAAGATCCAGGATGTCGCCGGGGACGTGGAACGATAGGATCTGCCGCTTGCCCTGGCTGAGGAGCTTGTACCGGCAGGCCCAGCCATCGATGATCAAGCAGCAATGCGAGGGCTTGTCGCCGTCACGTACGATGTCCTGCCGGACGTTGAGCTTGTGGATCCTGACCGGCAGGCTCTCAATGGCCTGGCGCTCCGCCTCCGATAGGCTGGCGATACTCTCCAACTTGCGGATGAGCCGGTTCGTAGCGTGGAGATCAGGGGCTGAACTCATATTGCTCCACCTCATATTGCAGGTGGAAGCCCGCGGCTCTCCCAGTCATCAGAACCTGAGTCGGACCAACTGATGATAGGTTCTATAATATAACGAAGTTACCTATATGTTCGATCATAAGATGGATTTCAGAGACGATTGCGTCCCCCGCAGAGATCAAGGACGAACCCGCCAAATTCCATCTTTTGATCGGATCGATCTCTTCATCCGCTGCCATGCTCATGCGGCTGTTGCCGCGATGGAGTGAGCGCAGTTGGCTGCGCGAGCGTTCCTTGCCCGATCATCGCCTGCACAGCTTCTTCCGACCCGAGCGAACTCAAGCCCCGTTGCCCGGTCCGGGTAGCGGGGTGTTTCTTGGTACGGGTCACCTGTTTCCGGGCAGGGGCCGGGCGTCCGAAATCGTACCCTCGATGCTCCCTCAGGATCGGTGCCGCTCGGCTCGGTGTTCCGTCGAGGGGCACCTTCGGATGATCAGCGGGTTCTCTCAATCATGAGGCCAGTCCGATGCAGCAAGCTCTGACACGGAAGCTTGAGAGCTTCGAACCTCTGTCCGAGCAGGCTCGCTGGGCTCTGAACGGGCTGACGCTCAAGGTCCGGCAGGTCGGTGCACGCCAGGATCTGATCCAGGAAGGCGACAAGCCGGACAACGTCCTGCTGATCCTCGACGGCTTCGCGTGCCGCTACAAGATGCTCCCGGACGGTCAGCGCCAGATCATGGCCCTCCTGGTACCGGGTGATTTCTGCGACCTCAACGTCTTCATCCTCGATGAGATGGACCACAGCATCGGCACCATCTCGACGTGCCAGGTCGTAGACATCCCCCGTCGGGCTATCGACGAGATCACGGCGCACCATACGAGTATCGCGCGGGCTTTCTGGTGGTGCTCCCTGGTCGACGGTGCTGTCCTGCGCGAATGGCTCGTCAATATGGGTGGACGTGCCCCAGGTCAGCGCATCGCCCACCTTCTGTGCGAACTTCTCATGCGCCTGGAAGCGGTCGGGCGTGTCACCGACAACAGCTATGCGTTTCCGATGACGCAGACCGAGATCGCCGAGACGATGGGCCTATCCGACGTGCATGTGAACCGGACCTTGCGGGAACTGCGCGCGCTCGGCCTGATCCACCTCAAGGGCCGGGTGCTCACCATCCTGGATGTGGAGCGACTGAAGGCCTTCTGTAGCTTCGCGCCGAACTACCTACATCTGCGCAACACTCGCTGGGGCGAGCGCCGCGACCTGAGTTGGCCAGGCACCGCCCAGGAGGGCTAGCGGATGTCCAAACAGGGCAACGTCGAGACGTTGGTCGTGCTTCAACCGATCGCAGTCGACACGGGCAGCCCGGATCGGGACGGCATGCTGGTGATCGCCAATGGCCTACTTACAGCGGTTTTGGTCCGCCTCGCCGAGCCGGAGCACGATGATGTTGGAAGCTGGTTCTTCGAGGTTGGCTTCGGCCGGTTGCAAGGGAAGAGGGCTCCGACTTTTCTGAGCCTGGAGGAGGCAACGCGCTGGCTGAGACGGAACCTGAAGGCGGCTTGAGCGGGTTCGCGGATAACGAGATAGGAGCCCCCCCGTGGGTTCTGAAGGGGGGCGCACTGGAACAAGCGCGATAAGGGCAAAGCATGAGCGACCCCGAACAGGGCAGCGCCGAAGCGGTGTACGTCTCGGCCATGGTCGGGGAGATGATGCAGCGCGTTGTCAGTGACGCCCTCGTCGACCTCGCGCGAACCAGGGGAGCCTCCTACCTCGACCTGTTCATGGAGCGCGAGTTGGCCCGCTACGCCGATCTGTTCCGCGAGCGATCGGACGACACGCCTGAAACCACCAGCATGTCGCGCGCCTGGTTCGTGATGGAAGGCAGCGCAGCCTTGCGGGCTGTCGTCGAGCGTGCGAGCGCCGAAGCGGGGCGTGACTGACGCTTCGTGCTAGGCCGCCGACAGCCGCGTGGTGTTGAAGGCGACGTGCTCGTGGTAGCGGGCGATGACAGCTTCGGGCGAGCCACCGAGCATCAGCGTCGTCATGGCCTCGCCGGCGGCGTGCACCTTCTCGACGACCATCGATTGCATCTCGGCCCGGCCCTCGCGGCCGCCCGAGGCGAGGCGGACCATGCGTAACTCGATCACGCGCTGAGACTCGATCGCCAGCAATACCGATGAAAAGATGGGATTGTACACGATAAAACTCCGCGCCGCGGCAATTGCTGTCTAGATCAACATAGTTTGAGCCCACGTGGCTCCTCCCTAAATTTGTTAAGAAAAGACGTCGCGCCCATAATATCTTCTAAAACTGCAACCTATGACTCCAGGCACAGTTTGGCTTGTAGCATAATGCTCTCCGTCACCCTTCCTTCGGCGGTTTCTTCAACGAAAGGCCTCCCCCATGGGCAGCGGTATCTCTCTGTTATTTCTAGCGCTGGGCACGATCGGCGGCGTCGGCTTTCTCGCATTGGCCGCACGCAAGCAGGTCGCTAACTTGAAGGGCGATCCGGAACGCTCCAACCTCATCAAGGATCACGGCGGCGCGCCACGGCAGAACATGCCGGGGACCGAGCACTGAAACCGCGACCATCGCGCTTGAGACGTTCCTGATCTCCGGCTCGGCCCGCCGCCCGATCTGATCACGGGCTGGCGGGGGAGGTCGTCTATCTCACCGGCGTCCGCGTAGGGTGCCGGGATCTGGTTAGCGGGCCGTGACCTGCACCGGCTTGGCACTGTGTCGGAACAGGCCGCGCAATGCCCGGAACGGCAGCAGCACCAGCTTGGCCACGCCGTGAGCGGCCATGACGACGACGACGGCCAATAGAGCCAACAGGGTGTTCAACACGCGGGGTACTCCAAGCGGCGTGATACCCGGCGGGCCGCCCCCGCCATTCCCCTCAGGAGGCGCTTCGAAAACGGCTAGACTGTGAAGCTTCAAGCTAGCCCGGAATGACGTCCGGTACCCCCACCCGTGGGGCAGCATAGGCCACGCCCACCGAGTCCTCGCGACGCCAGATCACACGAACACCCGACGAAACCGGCTCTTGGCCAATCGCAAGGTCGAAGTAGCGGGGTACTGCTAGCCCGGGCGTGAAGACGAGGCATGCGCCTGCGGGCGAGTGGTTTGTCACGATGCAGCGTACCTCGGCATCGATCCCCGGGAATGCGACACGGCCTTCGATAGTAGCTTCGACCCGGAGCTTAGCACGACGATTAGGCATATCAGCACACGCCCTGGGTGTATCGCTTTTATTCGCGGGTTGTATTCATCGTTATACGTCTAGCCACTAAATACAGGACATGACCGATCCTGACGGACAAGCAGGCGATCAACAATTAGAATTGTATGATTAGCGCAGTCATAATTTCTCATGCAATCACGAGCCGACGAGGTCTGTCGTGTTTGCATCTATAAATTTCTGCATCGCCACGCTGTCCGCCCGAGGGGGGGGCAATGGACGCAGTGCGGAACTGCATCGGACGATGTCGTGGGTGAACGCGGCTACTGAACTGGAAGCCGCCTTCAGCGCTTCCTTGTAGGCCGACGCGATCCTCCTGCGCTGAGGCAAGGAGGAACTCCATGCGACTGTTTGTTCTCGCCGCGCTTGCTGGTTGTGGCTTTGCCGGTCTGGCTCTTCCCGCCTCAGCTGTGCCGGCTGGCCCCGTAGCTGGCGTCAGTTCGCCTTCCAATATGCTGACCAATGTTCGGATGAGGCGTCACCGCATGCGCCAACGCTCGATGATGCGGACACAGCGGAAGTACCCCGGGGCTAGCTTCGTCCGGAACACCACCCCTGGTGCACCGGCCGGAAGCAGCGGCGGCAACGGGACGACTGGCAGCTACGCCGCGACAAGCGGGAAGTAGTTCTAGTCTCTCAACTCATTCAGGCCGCCCGATCTGTCATCACGACGGCCTTTCCTGTGCTCGCGACTCTGGTACGGTCGCGACAGTCGCTCGGCGTAACGCACCGAGCGACCCTGAACTCAGCCCGCCCGGTTCGCCGGCGCGGGCTTTTTCATGCCTAATCCCGGCTTGGGACGCTTAAGTTCGCAAACCATCACGCCTCGGTAACCGCCGTCGGCCATCCTACCCCCGAGCCAAGTTGCGTATCGGCTCACACCGGTGAGGCAATCGAGATCTATGCCGCCGCATAGCAAGCCGCTAGCACCCATCGCGCGAGGCGAAAAAGCTGGTCGGCTTGCAACGAGCGAGATGATCAAGACGCTCAGCCCGGAGACGGGCAGCGTTGAGGGCGTCGTGCGCCGGATCGAGCAGGTCGGGATCATTGTGGCCCGGGGGCATCAGGAAGCCGGCATGCGAACTGATGAAGTTCGGGCATGGCACATCGGTTTCCAAGCGGGGATGAGCCTCGAACTCGGCGATTACATGCGCCGCTTTTGATCGGCAGACTTCCGCCCCGCCCCATGAGCAGATCGGAGCGGGGCCGAGCGGAAGGGGCGTTCCAGGCTAGTTGCCTACCCCAGTCCCTCGACTCGGATCAGTTCAAGTTGCCGGCAATCGCGCTGAACTTGGCGCCGAGCCGCGAACCTACGAGCCTGAGCGAGCCGATGATGACGACGGCGATCAGGGCCGCGATCATGCCGTACTCGATCGCGGTGGCGCCGGTCTCGTCGCGGAGGAACCGCTGCAGCACCTTAGGCATCACTGGGATCCTGCGCCGCTCAAGGCTCACAGTCCCGTGATAGCGCTGGCCCGTTTACGGCTTGTGAAGAGACATTGATCCTGGCGCTTCAGCTCTCGCCGGCAGCGACGACGAAGGCGAGGGCGGCGAGGGCTGTGCGCATGGCGGGAGGCTTAGCTTGGCTTAGGCGCGTTGCCGAACCGGCTCCGCATCCGCCGAGATCGCAGTCGGCTTGGGGCGTCCAGAACGGATGACAAGGATCGAGGCAGCAGCAACGACCAGGCCTGAGACAGCCAAGAATGCTGGAACGGCAAAGACGACAAAATTCACAGCGCTGATCGTCATGGCCTGAGGTTTCCGAGGGCCCCGAGTGCTCCCACATGGAACACAACGGCGATGGCCAGTACGATGCAAAAGTAGCCCCCGACGGTCAGCACATCAATGGGTGGCGATTTATCAACTCCTTCAGATAACACATGAAAGACCGGAGTAAGAACTCCTACCACGATGGTTCCCGCAGCCATCGTGTTCAGCCACGTAGCCAAGTACTTCCAGCGCTCGTTTTCGACTAATTTAGCACGATCGTCCGTCGGATCCGACGGTATGGAGGGCGGACCCGGAGGCCCCTTACCCCCATACTGGGATGTAATCGCAAGCGCTCTGCGAGCTGTTGAATTAGCGCCTCGAACGTTCGGGATGCGCTCAGAATGGCCCGCACTCCCAGCGGCGCCTAGGGTTGGTGCCGCCTTCTTATTCATTCTCGACCCGCACAATATTATACGTCAGAATATAGACGAAATCGTCAAGTTTTCCAACAAAGTTTACGACATAGTTGAAATACACTGATCCGCCATAAGGCGAATTCAGCTTGATATCTCCAACTGTGCCGGTTGCATCGAATACTAGCGGGCCCTCCCTGAGTTTTGTAACAACTTTCACATATAGATTTTCAAAATCTTTATCTTCGTATTCAGTGTAGGTCGGTTCTTTCGCATCGTACTCTATAAAAAACTTGATTGGCCTATCAAATACAGACGGCAGTTCGATGAGAACGTCGTCATAAGATTTGGCAATAATTACATCGCTTGCTATAACTTTATTTTTGTTGACTCGACTTACGTGGGATCCCATTAGTTCGCTCCCTTAGGATCCTCACGGTGCCTCACGTAGCCCTGGCCAGTGAGCCAGTCCGTCATAGCCCATCCCAGAGCCAGGCGGCCGCCATCATCGCGCTTCCGCCGCTTACCAGAGCGATCACGATGTACCGGTGAAAGCGATCGTAAAGCTCGATGGTCATTGTCAGTCGCCTACCAAGTTCGGCTCTTTGATGCCTGAGAACTGAGTTGGGCCGCTAGGTCCAAAACCTGACCCTGCGCTAATTCAAAATTCGCGTGGTTCACGGGCCACAGCGGGGCCTCAGGATTTCCGTAGCCGCACGCCCGGCCCCTCGCCGTTCTCCTCAATGAAGATGACGCCGACGGCTTCGAGGGCGGCTTCAACCTTCCGGCGAAGGCTCGGCAGCTGCAGCACCAGCTTCGGGGGAGGGGCCGGTATCAAGAGTGCCTCCGCTAACCAAAGCGGCAGCCCAGGCGCTTGCGATCAGACGGACCTGCTCAATGGCCTCGGCGCGCGTGAACGGTTCATCGCCTGCGTCATCACCACCATCTGACCAAGCGACGAAGCCGGTACGCCGACCATTGGCATCCTCGACGCAAGCCGCGTCGTCAAGGATGCAGATGCGGAGTGGGAGCGTGAGACCGAGCGTAGGCATGTAGACGACATAGAGCGCCTGAGTTCGGCTTCGACCGTCACGCCTTTGGCGCCTTTTCTAAAGGGCGCCAGATGGCGTCATTTGAGCATCATGACGGCGCCGATAGCTATGAGCCCAGCCGCCACAACCAATAATGGAGCATTCTCGACTCCGAGCTGGTCCAGCACGTTCGAGGAAACCGCAGCCACGATGAAGACGCCTAAGCCCGTCGTGATCGGCGACTTCACCTCAGCTGCCCTATCGGCCCTGACTGTTGTGCTGGCTCATCACATTGCGTCCCACATCCAGACCGCTCCCATCATCGCCAGGCCGCCGCACAGCAATGCTACCACGATGTAGCGATGCAGGCGGTCGTACAGAGGGAGCGGCATCGAAGGAGGCCCGCAGAAGCGCATCCATCGTTGCCCATAGACCGGGATCGGTCGCTAGCGGCAAAAGTTAAGGTTTCGTCAATTCAGAATTTGCGTGATCGCCAGGCCACAGGAATCAAAGATCAGCCGATGCCGCGACCCGTCAGTCCACCGAGGACCAAGACGGTGACAATCGCGATCGCTACTACCGCAGCAATGAGGATGGCTCGCATCTGGCCACTCCGTGCTTGCCAACGGACATCAGCCTCGTGCGAGGCCGCCTTTGGTAATCAAGTGCTCAGCAAGGGTATCAGTTCGCGCTTTCTGGATCCTCGTAGTGTCGCACGTAGCGCTGGCTGGCGAGCATAGGTCAGACCGATTGGCTTGGGGTGAGATAGAGGCCGTGGTCCTGCACGTCGCGTAGGATCTCCTCGGCGTTGCCCATCGTAGTGATGCCGGAGCTACCGATCATCTCCTCGACATCAAGCTTGTCCAAGCGCCGCCACAGCTGCGGGCTGCCAGGCAGGTTCGCTCCGTCACGGTCTGCGGTGGCCGCCAGCCGCGAACCGTCGACCTCGGCGAAGGTGTAGATGTGCTTCACGGCCTACATACTCCGCATGTGGGTGGGCTATTTCAGGTAGCCCGTCGCCCTCAGGTGCTCGGTGGTACGGCCTGCTCGCTCCAATGCCTACCCCTTCCGCTCCCGGAACCGGATCCCGGCCCCGCCGCCGTTCTCGGGGATGAATTCCAGGCCGGGGGTCATGGTCGGTAGGAGCTCGCTAAGCTTCTTAGCAGCCATCTGAGGATCCCTCATCGCGCGACCTTGAGGCTGCACAGGCGTCATGGTCAAAAGGCGATGGCCAGGTGGGTGAGTGTCCAGCCAGGAGCCTGCAAAGCTCCGCACGTCCGGTTCGACTCCGGGCCCCGGCCTCCACCGTACCCTTCATGGTGCCAGCCCAACATTCTCTGCAGGGGCCTGCGGGATGCCGAGCCATTCCAGCGCGGCCGGACGCGATTTGAAGATGTGCCGCTGGTTCGTGAACGGCTCGGGCCGCTTGATCGCTGGGACCTCGTCGAGCAGCTCGACCACCCACGTGTCTGTCGGTCCATCCCGGTGGACATTCCGGACGAGGCTGGCGATCAGCGCTCCGTCGAGCAGCACGTCGTAGCTGCCAAGCGCCAGTTGCTCCACGGTGTAGGTCACTGTTGTTCCTTGGTGCGGAAACCGGCGAAGAAGCGGGTCAAGCCTTGCAGGTCAACGCCGTCTGATGGCTCTGCCGCTGGCTCTGGCACCGACCGACCATCCTTGTCCGCGAGCTCGTGCATCACGTGGGTCAGCAGCGGCGGCCACTCCACATCAAGATCCTGCAGAAGGCGTGCAGCCTTCGCCAGTGCAATGGTCTGCTCCGCAGGCACAGCCCCCCCCGTGATCAGCGCGTCGAGCGCACGATCCGAGAGCACGGTGCAAAGGCGCAGGACCTCGGACAATCGTTCGTGAGAAGGGGTCACGTCTGATCCTCGCCCTTCAGGCGCACGCCAGGCCGCCCGTGGTTCAGGAACTCGACGCCTGCCGCTTCAAGGGCGGATTGAACTGCCCGCACCGTATCAAGTCCGCTGGTCAGCGTGTTCGCACCCTTACCCTCCATCGCTCGGATGGTGTTGGCGCTTACCTTCGACCGCTCGGCCAACGTGACCTGATCCATAGCGACGAGCCCGCGAGCCGCTCGAAGCTGATTGCCGGTCGACAACATCACACCCTCAATTGGTTTTATACACAATGCCCTGTTGACTGCACCAAGGCATGGGTATTATAACAAGTCCATCGGCGGTCGCAACCGCTGCAACGTGGACTGCACCCCATGTCCCACCGCCCCGTCTCCTGGACCACCATCGACCGCGCTGGCCGCGATAGCCGCCCGGCCATCCCCACCGGCCTCCTGTCTGCGAAGGCCCGCATCGACATGACGGTGCGCACCACGCGCCGCCCGCTGTTCGCGGCCGGCCAGTTCGATCGCGGGGCCATCATGTCGGCCGCCGCCTCTGCCGCCCGCGCCCATCAGGAGCGGTTCGGCTGCACCTGGGGCGAGGCCATGTCGGTCTGCCTCACCGCCGCGTGGCGCGCCGCCAAGATGGCCCGCCACATGGCCGCGCACTGACCCCCTGACCGCGCCGACCTGACCCGCACCACCGCGGCGCACCTCCCCTTCGCCACAGCCGACCCACTGCCACGAGCCCCATCAGGAGCCCGAACGATGACGCACGCCCGCATCCCCGATTTCAGCCAGCCCGCCCCGGTCCGAAGCACCGCCGCCCCCGTAGCCACGCGCCGACGGATCCCGGTCGACGGCCGCTTCCTCAACCTGCCGAACGAGCCGGTCCTGGGCGTGATCGAGCCCTGGCAGGCCGTGACCCCGGTCCGCCCGGACACCGCGCACAGCCGCAGCCTCCGCTTCCTCGACACGGCCGGCGAGCTGCTGGCCGCGGCCTTCATCATCGGCGGCGGCATGGTGCTGACCGGCCTCGCCTCCCTGCTCTGAACCGACCCGCACCCGAGCGGGTCGGCTGCCTCACGGTGCCCTGAGCCCTCGACCCCTTTCACCCCCCGTCTCTGCCCTTCACGAACCTGCACAGGAGTTCGATCGATGTCTCATGCCTTCGCCACCGCTCGCCCCACCCCGTCCCTGCGCATCTCGC
Source organism: Methylobacterium sp. J-072 (assembly GCF_022829425.1). Lineage (NCBI taxonomy): Bacteria > Pseudomonadati > Pseudomonadota > Alphaproteobacteria > Hyphomicrobiales > Methylobacteriaceae > Methylobacterium > Methylobacterium sp. J-072. Next base: position 48,904 of record NZ_JAKSYK010000103.1, read on the forward strand.
TCGCCGAGCGTACCGCCGCGCTGAGCGCCGCCCTGACGCGGGTCCGTCGAACCCCGGTCGCACCCCAGTCCGACACCCGCGCCGCCCTGCTGGTGGCTTACGTTGAGGCGCAGGACGTGCGTCCGATCTTCGAGCAGGAGGACGACCACAGCACTCTGCGCTATCGCGCTGCCCTCAAGGTCGAGATCCGGCTGCGTCGCCTCGTGTCGTCGGTGGTCGAGGCGCCCACACCGATCACCCGTGATGGGCTGGCGACCCTGGCGCTCGCCATGGCGATCGATGCCGAGGGCAGGATGCAGTTCCGCGGTGACAGCGACCGTGAGTATGCTCGCGCCGCCCGCGCCCTCGTCCTCCTGACGGGGACGACCCTGCCGGCCGGCTTTCTCGGTTTCGGCGACGAGCCCGGGTTCGAGGGCCGTGAAACAGCGTTGCTCGCTCGTCCTAGCCGCCTCCCTGAATGGGCGCAGGTCGAAGCCTCTGCGGCAGCCTGAACTCTCTGATCCCTCCCTGCGGCGGGGGCGACCGGCGGTCACTCAAGTGGCGCCGGTCGCGTATCCGCTTCTCAGCCACCTATGCCCTCGACGCCGCGGACCGTATCATCGCCGTGCTCGACCGCATGGACGGGGATGCCGACGACGAGGATGGCGGGGACGCTGAGCCTTCGCTGGCGGCGCCCGAGAACCACACCGGTAGCCAAGTCACATGGCTGCGCGGCAACGATCAGGACCGAGAGGCCGAGGCGCCCGAGGCCGTGCTGCCAGAGGTGACGACGCTGATCGAGGTAGAGCCTCTGCGCTGGGGCGGCCGCGGGAACGTCGTGGCGGCCGCCGGATCCTTCCTCGTCGAACTGCTGGAGCAGGCGTGAACCTAATCCCCGCTGTTCCCTCTCTTTATATATGTCTGGTTCTATACTGATCAGGCACGCGACGTTTCTGTTGCGGAGACAGCACGGCGCCGATCCAAAAACAGTTTTTGGTTTGAGCTGGGCAATTTGTGATTGCAACTGCTCTCGACGCGGTACCCTCGGACGCATCAGGCTGGCGGCAGAGATTAGATCGCCGGTGGCCACCGGCTGCAGGGCACGCCATGAACCCGATCACGTTCAATTTCACTGGCGCTATCCAGAATTACACCGTGCCGTTGAGCGGTACCTATGACCTGTCAGGGTTCGGAGCTGGCGGCGGGGCCAGTGCTGCCTCTACCGGCGGCAGCGGCGCGCAGGTCGGCGCTACCTTCAACTTCGTGCAGGGCCAGCAGCTTCAGATCATCGTCGGTGGTGTTGGCAGCCAAGGCCAAGAGGGTGGCGGCGGTGGCGGTTTCACGGCGTTTCTGGCTAATTCCGGAGCCGGAACACCCTATTCCACTCTCCTAATTGCGGGCGGCGGCGGCGGCGGGGGAGCGAATTTCAGCAACCAGTCGACATCCAACGGTCTGAATGCTCAAGCCAACCCTGTGGGAGGCATTCTCGGCGTCGGCGGTGCTGCGGGCACTAGCGAAAGCACTATCTTTCCTGGCGGCGGCGGCGGTGGTGGAGCAGGTGCCACAAGCGGTGGTGGAAGCAGTCTGACCGCTAGCGGCGGCTTGACGGGCCCAAGCTATACAGGCGGTCAGAACCTACTCATAGGTAACAGTAATGGTGGCTTTGGCGGCGGCGGCGGCGGCGGCTTCTACTACGGTGCTGGCGGCGGCGGTGGCGGAAACACTGGCGGAGCAGGCGGCAACTCTTACGATGGCAGTGCCAATGCAAACATATATGGCGGTTACGGTGGGGGCGGCGGAACCTCATACTTAGCCGCAGCTGGCAGAGTGAATGCCGCAGAGACCCGCGATGGGGCAGGGATCAGCACGGGCGACGGCAGCGCGCGGGTAAGCCTAGTTGCTGCTGCGCCGCCAGCCAACAACGCCCCGTGCTACTGCACCGGCACTCGCATCCTCACCGACCGCGGCGAGGTCGCCGTTGAGGCCCTTGCAATCGGCGACGTGGTCGTGACCGCCTCGGGCCAGCACCGCCCGATCCGCTGGATCGGCAACCGCAGCTATATTGGCCGCTTCGCCAATACGAACCCTACTGTCCTGCCCGTGTGCGTGAAGGCTGGAGCGCTCGCCGACGGCGTGCCGAGCCGCGACCTGTGGGTTTCGCCCGATCACGCGCTCTACCTCGATGGCGTGCTCATCCCGGCCGAGCACCTCGTCAACGGCGCCACCATCGTGAAGGCCGATCGCGTCGAGAGCCTCACCTACTGGCACATCGAACTCGACAGCCACGACGTGCTGCTGGCCGAGGGTGCGCCAGCCGAGAGCTTCGTCGACGATCACGGCCGAGCCATCTTCCACAACGCTGCCAGCTACGGCGCCCTATACCCGAACCAGCCGGCATGGCCGGTCGCGGCAGTCTACTGCGCCGAGCGGGTCAAGGACGGCTATGCCCTGGAGGCCGTGCGCCGTCGCCTCGCCCTGCGCGCTGGCCTGCCGGTGGCACCTGCCCGGGTGTTCGGCGAGCTACTCGGCCACCTCGACCTGTGCGACGGCCTGCGCGTCTCTGGCTGGGCCCAGGACCTCGCCCATCCGGATGGCCCGGTCTGCCTCGACATCGTCGTCGACGGCGCCGTGGTCGCTCTGGCCTGTGCGGAGACCTACCGGGCTGACCTCGAGGCTGCCGGCATCGGCGACGGCTGCCACGCCTTCGACCTGGAGCTGCTGCAGCCGCTGACGCTCGAGGCCGCTCACATGGTCGAGGTCCGTCGCTCGGCCGACGGTGCCGTGGTCGGCACGCTGCGGCTTGAGACCGCGATCGCCGCAGCCGCCTGATCCATGGCGCTACGCGGGCACGTCGACTGGCTGTCCCGCCGGCAGATGATCGGTTGGGCGCAGGATACCACTGCGCCCGACACCCCCGTCAGCCTATTCGTTTCGGTCGACGGACGGGTGGTGGGTCGTTGCCTCGCTGACCGACCCCGTGACGACCTCGTGCGGGAGGGTATTGGTCACGGCCGGCACGGCTTCGATTTCGCCTTCCCCGACGGCGCGCTGCCGGCGTTGGCCCGATGCACGGTGGCTGTCCGACGTGAGGGGGACGGTGCGGTGGTCCCAGGCTCCCCCCGGGCCCTGGACCCGATCACGGCGTTCGACAATGACCTGCAGGCGCGGCTGGCGCACGCTCTGGCCGAGCCCGTCGACGACGCTGAGGCGGACCGACGCCTCGCCTTCCTGATGGACCAAGCTCAGGTGCTACGCCGGGCTCGCGCTGGGCAGCACGGATCGCTGGCCGCCAGCCAAAATCAGCCGCGCGCACTCGTCGTCGACACCGTGATGCCGGACGCGGGTCGCGACGCCGGCTCGAACGCGATCCTGTCGCATATGCGCTCGCTGCAGCGGCTCGGCTACGCGGTGACGTTCGTGCCGGCCGATCTCTGGGCTAACGGCGCCGCCTTGGAAGCGGAAGGCATCACCTGCTGCCTGCACCCCTGGTACGCCACGGTCGAGGAGGTGCTGCGCTGGAACGCCGGAGCCTTCGCGCTCGTGTACCTGCACCGGGTCGATACCGCTGGGCGCTACAGCCAGCTCGTGCGCGATACGCAGCGGGGTGCGCGCCTGATCTACAGCGTTGCCGACCTGCACCACCTGCGTACCGCCCGGCAGGCCGAGGTCGAGGACCGGGCCGATCTCGCGGCTTACGCCGAGCACCTGCGGTTCCTGGAGCTGACCGCGGCGCGGGCGGCAGACGCGGTGATCACGCACTCGACCGTCGAGGCCGCGCTGTTGCGCCGGCACGTCCCACCAGAGTGTGTGCACGTCGTGCCTTGGGCGGTGGCGTCACGCCCGACCGCGGTGCCGTTCGCCGACCGGCGTGGGCTGGCTTTCATCGGCGGCTACGCGCACCGGCCCAACGTCGACGCGGCCCGGCTCCTGATCGAGGCCGTGATGCCCATCGTATCGATCGAGCCGGCGATCCCGTGCCTGCTGGTGGGGAGCGGCATGCCTGAAAGCCTACGGGCTCAGGCAGCGTCCCGGCCGGGTGTTGAGGCCGTTGGGTACGTGGCTGACCTCGCGTCCGTGTTCGACCAGGTACGGCTGACAGTGGCGCCTCTGGCCTACGGGGCAGGGGTGAAGGGCAAGGTGCTCGACAGCCTCGCGGCGGGGGTGCCGTGCGTGTGCACGCCGGCGGCGGCCGAGGGGCTGGATCTGCCTGCGCCGCTCGCAGAGCTGGTCGCGGACACGCCTGCGGGCTTGGTGCGATCGATCGCGACGCTGCACGAGGACGAGGGGCTGAACCGAGCCTGCAGCGAGGCCGGGCTGGCCTACATGGCCGAGCGGTTCAGCGAGGGGCGGGTGGATGCGCTGATGCGGGCAGTGCTGCGGCTGCCCGGTCCAGCCGTTGAGGATGGAGCCTCGTGACACCCGAAGCCTTCCTCGCCGAGGTCGCACATCCGAACATGGTTGCTGCGCTGACCGACCCCGACGACATGCGGGCGATCGTCAACGCGATCCTGAGCCTCGACACGCTGGCCGGGATCCTCCACGCAACCGGTGTGGAGGCGGGCGATCATCGCATGTCCGGCCTCGCTACCGACGATACGTTCCGGGACATGCTGGCCGGCGTCTCGGACAGTTACCGGGTGCTGCGCGACGCGGCCGCCTCGCTCAAGCACGGCGCGCTCAAGCACAAGAAGGCTCGGCTGGTCCGGCGCGCCGCGGCCTCCCAGACGCGCCGCAACGGGTTCGGCCTGATGCAGTGCGGCGACCGCATCGGCATGGATATCGTGGTCATTGAGCTTGACCCGGGCCCCGGGGTTCGTGCGGGCGAGCGACGTCGTGGCCGACAGCTATCGGATGCTGAAGCGGGTCACAGAAGGCTGGCTAGTAGGGATCGACGAGCACGACCGCGGCACGTTCTACCTCACCGGGCCGGGGGCGTCTTTGGAGGGGTAATCGGCAGGTTACGGCGCGATCGGATGCGCTGACATGACCGCCGCCGCCAGCACGGTCCGGAACGCCTTCTCCTGCGGCCCTGAGCGGTCTACCGCACCGAAAGCTGGCGTGGCGTTCACAAGGGCAGCGATGTCGATGCTGTGCCCACTAGCGAAACGGTAGGGGCCAGCCGCCGAATTTCGAAGGTAGAGGTCGATGGCCGCCACAATCTCTTGGCTTGTGATGATACCTGCCTTGCGCAGGTCCGCGAGGGTCGAAGGTCCGGCGTGCATGGTCGCGCTGATCATCCCCTGACGTTGACTTAACCGTGCCGCCCAGCCGACATGGACCGTTCCGGCTGAGGCGCCTTCTGGCGAGTCGCCGGGACCATCAGGAGACACCGCCGCCGCAAGTCGACCCCTGAAAAGCCAACGGGCCCCCCGTCGCCAAACGAGGAGCCCGTCGAAAATCTAAGTGGCCTGTGGGGGCCGGTTTCCAATCCCCACAAGCCACGAGACGCCCCCAGGCGTCAAGCGGGAACGCCAATTCCCGCGATGATGAGGCTTTGCCTTGTGGACCGGACGC